>DASUIL010000116.1:0-5537 GCA_036273075.1 Fluviicoccus sp.
CTTCAGGACGTCGCCGCGCGCATCCACCACGCCGGGTTGCGGCGACCACAGCACCAGCGCGCCGATGGCGTAGGTGAAACGGCTGCCCCTGACGGCCAGGCCCTCCTGCTCCAGCCGGGCCGGGGTGGTGTCGTCGGCAGAAAGGAACACGGCGAAAGGCGCGCCGTTGCTGATCTGGGCGTAGAACTTGCCGGTGGCGCCGCTGGACAGCACAGCCGTGTGGCCGGTGTCGGCCTGGAAAGCGACGGCGATTTTCTGCATCGGCGCGGCGAAGTTGGCGGCGACGGCGACCTGCACTTCGTCGGCGCGGGCGGCAAGGGTCGTGCAGGCCAGCATGGCGGCAAGGCACAAACGAGGAAACATGACAGCTCCCGGTCGGGGTGGGCGTTAGCCGGATACTAACGGGTTCGCGGGGTTCTGTCCCTCGGTCGGAGGGATAGGGTGCATTCCGGTCACAAGAAGAAACCTTCCTTTCAACCCGTTCGCGCGGCCGTTCCCCTAGAATCAGCGCAATGCAACCTTATCGGAGTCACCCCTTCATGGAACTTATGACGCTGGTCTGGCTGGCCGCCGGACTGATTCTTCTCACATTCGGCGCGGATGTCCTGGTCAAGGGCGCGTCCAGCCTGGCCGGAGCGCTGGGCATCAGCCCGCTGGTCATCGGCCTCACGGTCGTCGCCTTCGGCACCAGCGCCCCGGAAATGGCGGTCAGCGTCTCCTCGGCCTGGAAAGGCGCGGCGGACATCGCCGTCGGCAACGTTGTCGGCAGCAACATCTGCAACGTACTGCTGATTCTGGGCCTGTCCGCCATAGCAGCATCGCTGGTAGTGCAGAAGCAATTGGTCCGCTTTGATATTCCCATCATGATCTTCTTCTCGCTGCTGGTGCTGGCGATGAGCCTGGACAAGGACATCAGCCGCCTCGACGGTGCGATCCTCTTTACCGGCATCGTCGCCTACACCGTATTCCTGATCCGGGAAGCGCGCCGGGAGGGCATAGCGACGGTAGAGGGGGCGGAAGAGATCGAAACGAATCCGATGTGGAAAAATCTGGCCTATATTGCCGTGGGACTGGGGATGCTGATCCTGGGTTCGCAATGGCTGGTGGAAGGCGCGGTCGCCATCGCCAAGTACGCCGGGCTGAGCGAACTGGTGATCGGCCTGACCATTGTCGCGGTCGGCACCTCGCTGCCGGAGCTGGCGACCAGCGTCATGGCCAGCCTCAAGGGCGAGCGCGACATCGCCATCGGCAACGTGCTGGGCAGCAACATCTTCAATATCGGCGCGGTGCTGGGCATTTCCGGTCTGGTCGCCCCCGACGGCCTGCCGGTGGCCGCTTCCTCGCTGATCCTGGACATCCCGGTGATGATCCTGGTGGCGCTGGCCTGCCTGCCGGTCTTCCTGACCCGCTACACGGTCAGCCGCAGCGACGGCGTCGCCTTCCTGCTGTGCTACGCTGCCTATGTCACCTACCTGGTGATGGGCGCGCAAGGCAGCGCCCTGTTGCCCGCCGTCGCGCCGCTGCTGGTGCTGCTGGTTACCGCCTGCGTCGCCTGGTGGATGCTGGATGTCATTCGTTATCTGAAACGGGAGGCTCTGTGAGCTCGAAAAAACTCTGTCGTTCGCGCCGCTACAACATCATCGCCGGAGTCATGGGCGGTTTCGCGGAATATCTGGGCTGGAGCCCGTTCAAGGTGCGGCTGCTGTTTGTCATCCTGTCCTGCCTCAGCGCCGCCTTTCCCGGCATCATCGTCTATCTGGTGCTGTGGTTCCTGATGCCGCTGGCGGATGAATAGCCGCCGGGCCGCGCCATGAACCTGCCCTGGCATGCCTGGCGTCACCCCGATGTCCGCAACCTCGCCTGGGTGCTGGCCGCCCCCGCCCTGCTGCGGGAGTTGCCGGACAGCGCGCATCCGGTGCGCATCCTCGATGACCGTTTCTGGCAACCGCTCTTTGAGGCCTACCGCCCCCGCCTGGACGCGCTGGAGCGCGATCCCCGGCCGCTGAGCGACTTTCTGGCCGCGCACAAAAACCACCGGCTGGGCTATTACTTCGAATACCTGCTGCTGTTCTGGCTGCGGGATGAAGCCTTCCATCCCTTCCGCCTGATCCGCCACCGCGCCACGATCATGGCGGGCAAGATCACCGTCGGCGAACTGGATTTCCTGCTGCACAACACCGCCGACGGCCGGGTGGAACACTGGGAAGTCGCGGTGAAATTCTATCTGGGGCATCCGCCGCTGACCGTCGCCGAACACTGGATCGGCCCGAACAGCCACGACACGCTGGGCGCGAAGCTGGAACATCTGGCGCGGCAGCAGTTCCGCTTCGATGCCTACGAAGGCCACGTCATCGAGCAACGCTGCCTGGTGATGAAAGGGCAATTGTTCTACCCGCCGGAACCGGCGGAAGAAACGCTGGACTGTTTGTCCGCCGGGCACTTGCGCGGCCAGTGGCTGGACTGGGCGGCCTTCCGCGCCGGCCCGATGTTCCGGGCGCTGCGCTGGCGGCATGCCGGGCGCGAGGAATGGCTGGCCGACCAGCAGGCGGCGCTGCAACGACCGCTGGCCGCGCCCGATGCTCTGGCGCATCCGGAGTCAACCCGGCCGGAGCTGTTTATCGGCTTTGATGACCGCGATGAAGAACAGCGGCGCTGCTTTCTCACCCCGCCCTAGGTTTTCCTCGTCTTTTGGCGCTCCGGGTCAAGCCGCCAACCGCGTCTTGTTGCATTTTTGCTCACCCAAAAATGTGACCCCGGACACATCATGCTCAAAAAATCCCTGCTTGCCCTGACGCTGGCCACCGCCCTGCCGGTCACGGCGCTGGCGGAAAACGATCTGGACGAATTACGCGGCGGCGACCGCCTGACCAATGAATGGCGGCTGGTCAAGAACGACAAACTGCGCAACATCAAGGCTTACGCCAAGCTGGAAGACGGCAAGAAAATC
This sequence comes from Fluviicoccus sp., assembly GCA_036273075.1. Classification (GTDB taxonomy): domain Bacteria; phylum Pseudomonadota; class Gammaproteobacteria; order Pseudomonadales; family Moraxellaceae; genus Fluviicoccus. Next base: position 2,948 of record DASUIL010000116.1, read on the forward strand.
CGCTCGTTCCGCATCGAGGCGGTGATTGACGCGCCGATGGAAGCGGTGGCTCGCGTCGGTTTCGACATCGACAACTACCAGCGCTGGTACTGGCAACTGCTGGACGCCAAGCTGCTGAAGAAGGTGTCCGACCGGGAGTACATCTATGATCTGGTGCACAACGCGCCGGTAGGCAACCCCGACCGCGATGTCATCCTGCGCGCCGTGGTGGAACCCTACACCGCCCAGAAAGGCTATGCACTGGTCCGCATCAACGCCCTTCCCGACTACCTGCCGCCCAAGCCGCCGCTGGTGCGGATGCAGGCCGAGGACATGGTGGTGAAATACACGCCGCTGGGCAAGAACAAGACCCTGTTCGAAAATGAAGGCTATATCGATCCGGGCGGAGCCGCGCCGGTTTGGACCATCAATTTCGTGCAGCGTCAGGCACCCTACGCCGCCGTGGTGGGCATGCTGCGCATGGTGCAGCTGCCCGAATACCTCAATTCCGACAAACCCCTGCCCTACAAGCTGTTCGCCAACTGATCCCCGGCGCCCGCCTAGCGGGTGCCTTCGATGATCAGCTGCGCCACGCCCTTGGGGTCATCCCACATCGGCACATGCCCCCAGCCGCGCGGCTTCAGCCAGCGGGTGTGGGCAGGTAGCTCCCCCCGGTTCTGCGAGGCCGCCGTCAGCAGCCAGTCGCGGTCGCCGAAGGCCACGGTCAGCGGCACGGTGATCTTGCGGCCGTCACGGAACGGCTCCACCGCTTCCAGCGTGTCGTCAAAACCGGGAGAGCGGGCAAAGTTGCGCAACGACACGATCGCGTCACGCGCCGGAATCTTCCAGCCCTGCGAGGTCATCGGCACCGCCATCAGCATCATGCGCAACGGCGGAAACAGCACCAGCGCCTCGCCCACCAGCGGAAAGGCCTTCAAGCCCTTGCGCATGATATTGAACAGCGGCTTCACGTGGGCCGACGCATCCCGCTCCCACAATCCGCCCGGCGACAGCGCCACCACGCTGCGCGCCAGTCCGCGCCGCGCCGCTTCCATGGCGAAATAGCCGCCCAGCGAATTCCCGGCAAAATCCACCGGCTCATCAATGCCCATTTCATGCAGGCTGTCCTGCAGGGAGCGGATGATGTTCTCCGCCGTCGGCGGCGTCCCGGCGGGCAGCGGCGGCGTGCGGCCGAAACCCGGCAGGTCGAAAGCAATCACCCGGCGCTGCGCCGCGAGGATGGGCATCACCGGCCTCCAGGCGTTGCTGGACATGCCGATGCCGTGCAGCAGGACCAAGGGGCGTCCGGTGCCTTGTTGTTTGTAGTGCCAGGCCATGAGGAGACTCCCGATAGGCGGAAAGGGACGGCCAACGCCGCAACAGGCAGCGAATCTATTGGTACGACCGTGCACTATCAAGTTTTATTTGACGTTTTGCGCCAGATTATTTTCCCGCCGCTTCCCCATCAAAGCACATGACGACCGCCGCCATTGCGCCTATGCTGGCGGAAAATCCACAATAAATTCCACCGGAGGCTCTCCTTCTGGACATCGTGTTCCTGCTGGTCGTGCTGACCATCGTGGCGGTACTCGCTTTCGACTTCACCAACGGCTTCCACGACGCCTCCAACATGCTGGCGACGCTGGTGGCCTCGCGCGCCATGACGCCGGCGCAAGCGGCGCTGCTGGTCGCCTGTTTCACGCTGCTGGGGCCGATCCTGGGCGGCACCGCCGTCGCCAACACCATCGGCGGCCTGGTGTCCATTGACCTGCTGCCACCGCCCGAGGCATTGCGGGTGGTGCTGTGCGCGGTGGGCGGAGCCATCGGCTGGAACCTGCTGACCTGGCGGCTGGGTATCCCCTCGTCGTCATCGCATGCGCTGGTGGGCGGACTGACCGGCGTGGTCATGGCCGGGCCGGGCGCGGAGCACGTGGTCTGGGGCTTTACCGAACTGGCGCACGGACACCTGACCGGCGTCGCCAAGGTGCTGGCAGCCCTGCTGGTGTCGCCCGTGGTCGGCTTTGCCGCCGGGTTTCTGCTGCACCGCCTGATGAATTTCCTGCTGCGCGCCGCCCGTCCCAGGGTCAACCGCCGCCTGCGGCGCGGCCAGTGGGTTACCGCCGCCGCGCTGGCCTTCTCGCACGGCGCCAACGATGCCCAGAAGGGCATGGGCATCATCACGCTGGTGCTGGTACTGGGGGGGCAACTGCCGCATTTCGAGGTACCCCTCTGGGTGATGGGTCTCAGCGCCGTCATCATCACCGCCGGCACGCTGCTGGGCGGCTGGCGCATCGTGCGCACGCTGGGGTTTGGCATCTACAAGCTGCGGCCGCTGCACGGACTGGACGCGCAACTGGCCTCGGCCGGAGTCATTATGGGCGCGTCGCTGGTCGGCGGCCCGGTGTCCACCACCCATGTCGTCACCACGGCAATCATGGGCATTGGCGCCTCCGAGCGCCCGCGCGCGGTGCGCTGGTCCGTCGCCGGGGAAATCGCCCTCACCTGGCTGCTGACGCTGCCCGGCTCCGCCCTGCTCGCCTGCCTGTTGTTCGGGCTGGTCCAGACCCTTCTTCACTGACTCCGGGAGACCGTCATGACCGCTCCTCGCCAA
>DASUIL010000117.1:0-2106 GCA_036273075.1 Fluviicoccus sp.
CTTCAGGACCGTCAACACCGACTGGTAATCATCACCGTCACCCGGCTCCACTTCCTCGGAAGCGACCAGATATTCCGACAGGCCGACAAAGGTGTGCGCCACTTCGTACATGCCCATCAGGCAGGCATCAAAATTAAGGATATGCAGGTTGACGCCCGCATTCCGGATCGCGCCGGCGATATCCGGCAAGGCCATGAAGCTGCCGCTGCTGTCATCCGCCAACGCACCGCGATTGACCACGCCGCCTGTTGAGCGCCGGACTTTCCAGCCGTCGCCGTGCGACCACAGCACCAGTGCATAATTCCTGGCGGGGTACTGCTGCTTGCTCCAGACGATGAAGTCGGTCAGGGTTTGCGGCTTCCCCATATCGAGGTTGGCGCCCAGGCTGAACAGATCGCTGTTGATCCAGGTGGTGTCATTGTCCTTGGTGATTCGCCCGCGAAAAGTCGGAGATACGGAGACGCCGGGTATCGAAATTCCAATACCGTCGCGCGCAGTTGATTTGCTGATTCCGGGTACATACGGCGTATGGCGATCGCTGAACTCGGCCTGGACGACAATGTTGACCCGGTCCGAGGAACCGGCCTGCTCCATTTCATTGATGTCGTCGATGGCCGCCGAAGACAGGTTATTGTCACCGGCGATGTAGACCATGTAGGTCCAGTCGGCCATCGCGGCGGGCGGTGTGACACCGCCGCCGGAACTGCCGCCTCCCCCGCCGCCGCAAGCAGCCAGCATCAGCAACAGGGCACCCGAAGTGGCTATACGCAAAAGACTCAGCATGGCATCCATTCCTCTTGTCAAAACCAGCGGGGCGCCCCAAGGCGCCCCGTTAACAACCGTTACTGGAACGGGTGCCTCAGTACGATGGTTTCATCCCGATCCGGTCCGGTGGAAATGATGTCGATGGGGCAACCCACGACTTCCTCCAGACGTTTCAGGTAAGCGCGGGCGTTGGCGGGCAGATCATCCAGCGTCTTCGCGCCGAAGGTAGAGCCTTCCCAGCCCGGCAGCTCCTCATAAACCGGTTCGACATGCGCGAAGGATTCAGCATCGGAGCTGAGACACTCGATGGTTCCCGGCTTCAGGAACTTGTAGTCCACGCAGACCTTGATGGTTTCCAGACCGTCCAGCACATCCAGCTTGGTCAGGCACAGGCCGGAAATGGAGTTCAGTTCGACCGCGCGGCGCAGCACGACGGCATCGAACCATCCGCAACGGCGCTGACGGCCGGTGGTAGAGCCGAACTCGTGACCCTTCACGCCCAGATGCTTGCCGATGGCATCGCCTTCATCCTTCGAGGCATCGTAGACCAGTTCCGTGGGGAACGGACCGCCGCCAACGCGGGTGGTGTAGGCCTTGGTAATGCCCAGCACGTAATCCAGATACAACGGACCAAAACCGGAGCCGGTGCTGGTGCCGCCCGCCGTGGTGTTGGAGGACGTGACAAAGGGATAGGTGCCGTGGTCGATGTCCAGGAGCGAGCCCTGTGCGCCTTCGAACATGATGTCCTTGCCGGCGCGGCGGAACTGATGAAGGATTCCGGGTACGTCAGCCACCAGATCCTTGATCTGCTCGCCCCAGGCCAGTGCGTCAGCCAGCGTCTGCTCGTAGCTGACCGGCTCGGCCTTGTAGTAATTCACCAGCTGGAAGTTATGGTATTCCATGACCTCGGCCAGCTTCTCGGCAAAACCGGTGCCGCGAATCAGGTCGCCCAGACGCAGGCCGCGACGGGCCGCCTTGTCTTCGTAGGCCGGGCCGATGCCGCGACCGGTGGTGCCGATGGCGGCCTTGCCGCGCGCCGTTTCACGCGCCTTGTCCAGCGCGCAGTGATACGGCAGGATCAGCGGGCAATTCGGGGAGATGCGCAGGCGCTCGCGGACGGGCACGCCCTTCGCGGTCAGCGTGGCCATTTCCTTGATCAGGGCATCCGGGGCCAGCACCACGCCGTTGCCGATCAGGCACAGCACGCCTTCGCGCAGGATGCCGGACGGAATCAGGTGCAGCACCGTCTTTTCACCACCCACCACCAGCGTATGACCGGCGTTGTGACCGCCCTGATAGCGCACTACAGCCGCCGCATTGTCCGTGAGAAGGTCGACAATC
>DASUIL010000118.1:0-5763 GCA_036273075.1 Fluviicoccus sp.
CTGGCTGCCGCAGATCAGCTGCCAGCGTTTTGTGCGCGACGGGACGCTGGTGCCCTTGATGCCGGAACACCAGTATGCGTTGCCGCTGTGGCTGATTTACCGCAGCGCCAGCCGCAGCACGCCGAAGGTGGCGCTGCTGGCGGAGCATCTGATGGGCATTCTGGGCGCGCAGGGGGCGTGGGAGGCGCTGGAGCGGGGGGCGCTATAAGCCGTTCAGAGCGTTGTGCGGGTCGTCAATCATCCCGCATCTGGATCATGACTTTGCCGCGCGCCTTACCCGCTTCGGAACGGGCGACGGCCTCGACGGTCTGCGCAAACGGGAACACGCTATCCACGATCGGGCGGATGATGCCTTGCTCGATCAGGGGATTCATGCTCTCCAGTTGCGGACCGTCGGCGCGCATGAACATATAACGGTAGTTTGCTCCCGCCCGCCGGGCGGCGGCGTGCGGCCTGGCACCCATCGCCCAGAACACCGGCCAAAGCAAGGGGTTGACCTTGAGGGCGCGGGCCAATGCCACGTCCGGCCCGTCGGCAATCGACACCACCGTACCGCCCGCGCGAATGCACTGGAAATCCAGCAGCAGGTTGGACATCCCGACCGAATCGAGGATGCCGTCCATGTCCCGTACTTCCTTTTCAAACTGCTGGCTGCGCCGGTCAATCACCCGGTCTGCGCCCAGGCTTTTGACAAAGTCGATATTCGCGCTGCTGGCCGTTGTCACCACCTGCAGTCCCATATGCCTGGCCAACTGGATCGTTGCGCTGCCGACGGCACCCGCTCCGGCATGAATCAGGACGGATTGCCCCTTCGTTAATGCGGCCGCCTCGGACAGAAATTGCTTGGCCGTGAGCAACACCAGCGGTAACGACGCGGCTTCGACATGCGACAGGGACGCGGGTTTGTGCGCCACCGCGCTTTCATCGGTGACCACTTCCATCGCGAAAGCGCCAATCCGGTCTTCCCGCAAACGGGTGTAAACCGCGTCGCCGACCTTGAAGCGGCTGACCTCCGGTCCGGCTTCGATCACCACGCCGGAGCAGTCATTGCCCAGAACCAACGGGAATCGATAGGGCAGCAGAACTTTCAAGCCGCCACTGCGGATTTTCAGATCCAGCGGATTGACACTGGCGGCATGCACCTGGATGCGGACATCCCGTGGACCCAGCGCTTGCGGCGGCAATACGCCGCGCTCCAGGCGATCCGGGCCGCCGTATTTGCGTATGTAAAATGAATCAATCATGACTTTCTCCGGCAATGTCACGCAACACGAGCCGCGTGCTTCTAAGGTTTAGCATCTAAACGTCAGCTGTGCATTCCGCATCGCTGTGACCTCGGGTGATCAAGGGCGAGGGCCGGCGTGTTCAGAACGCGGTGCGGTCATACGGGGAGATGACCTTGGGCGGTTGCAGGAAGGCCGTCAGCCCCTGAAACCACATCACCTCCAGGAAGTCGCCGCTGATCACCAGATCCTTAGTGCCCAGCCCCCGGAGAAAAGCGGCCTGGCTGTCCTTGGCGGACAGGATGTCGAAGCCTTTACCGGCATCCTTGAAGCTGAGGGTGAACTGTGCCTCGGCCGACTGGCCGGGATAGGAGTGGATGCCGCCGTTGCGCACGACGTAGTAGCGACCGACGCCGGACAGCGTGCGGATCTGGAACACCAGCCGCTTGCCCTGGACATAACGCGCGCACTCCGGGTTGTTCTTGATCTGGCGTTTCAGGAGCTGGGTAAACGCCCACAGCAGGAGCTTGAACTTGTACATGGCGATAGCCCTCGAAAACGTAAAACGGGATGGATTTCGGTGCGTGGTATTACCCTCACTCATTCAGGAACTGCACCGCGTGCTGCAGAAAGCGCTCGGGATTCTGGAACTGCGCGGCGTGGCCACTGTCCGGGTAAATGAACAATTGGGCGTTCGGGATATTCCGGGCCATGTAGAACGAATTGATCGTCGGGATCATCACGTCGTTCACCCCGTTGAGGATGAAGGTGGGCTGCCTGATGCCCCGCAAGTACACAAAGGGGTCGGCTTCCGACAGCCGGGGCAGATAGTGCATATTGGCTTCGATCTGTGCACTGGCCACTGCCTGCGAGGATGGCGGGTCCTGATCGACGCGCTGGTGACGGCGCTCCCAGAACGCCCGCGCGGCCTGCTCGGCCTGCGCGGACCGGCCGAAGAACAGGTAGAGGAAATCGTCGAACACGGGAACCGGTCTGGGCGCGGCCGTCAGCACGCGCGGTTCCATATCCGGATTGCCGCCGCGCGGGCCTGTGCCCAGCAGCATCAGTTTGCGAATCAACTCAGGATGACGCCAGGTCAGGTCCAGCGCCTGAAAGCCGCCCAGCGAAAAGCCCAGCACATCGATCTGCGGCAAGCCCAGGGCGCGAACAAAGGCGGCGGCATCATCGGCCATATCCTCGATGCGGGTGCGCGGTTCGCCGCCGGATGACGCCACGCCCCGGCCATTGAAGAGGATCACTTCGCGACCCTTGGCGAGACCATCGGTCATCAGCGGGTCCCAGTGATCCATGCCGCCCCGGAAGTGTTGCAGCAGCAGAATCGGCGGCTGGCCCGAATCGGTGTTGCCCCAGCGGCGGTAGGCAAAGTTGGTCCCGTTGATCGCCACAAAACGGGTGGGCGCGGTGAGATGGGCGGTGGGCAATGTGCTCATGAGGTCTTCCCGGGGGCTGTGGAATGCCTTAATGATGACGAACGTAATCTATAATGTCAATTCTTTGATGATGACCGTAATCAATGTATAATGCGCTCATATTCCAAGCAGGTCGTCGGGCAATGAAAGTTACCAAGGCACAAGCGCAGGCCAACCGGGCGAAGGTTGTTGAGACGGCCTCCACGCTGTTTCGTGAGCACGGCTACGATGGCGTTGGCGTTGCTGATCTGATGGCTGCCGCCGGACTCACCCACGGCGGTTTCTACAAGAACTTCGGCTCCAAGGCCGAACTGATGGCGGAGTCGGCGGCCTGCGGCATGGCCAAGACCGCTGCGCTGAGCGCGGGTGTGGATGCAGCCCGATTCGTCCAGCTTTACCTGTCGCGCGAGCATCGGGACGTTCGCGCCACCGGCTGCACCATGGCGGCGTTGGGCGGAGATGCCGCGCGTCAGCCGGACGCTGTGCGGGCGACGTTTGCCGAGGGCATTGAGAGCCTGCTGGCGGTGCTCAGTCGTCCGGCCGGTTCTTGTGATGAGGGGGATTCAAGACCAACGCGAGCCAAGGCCATGGACCTTCTGGCACATGCGCTTGGCGCCATCGTCCTGTCGCGCGCTTGTCCGGACGATTCACCGTTGGCTGACGAGATACTGGCGGTTTGCCGCCAGGAAATTCTCGAATCGCTGAGTCCGTCCGGAGACAATCAGCGAACGGCCCGAGCGTGACCTCCGAGCCGCGCGGATGAGCCAGGCTGAGCTGGTTCCGTTTGCGGTGGAGGGTACGGACATCCGGCAAGGGGGCATTAATGCCCGGTGTACTGGGGAGGCCGTCGCGACAGAAAGGCGGACAAGCCTTCCTGAAAGTCGCGCGTGGCGGCGCTGGCCAGAAAGCCCTGTTTCTCGGCGTCGAGTTGTTCGGCCAGGGAATTCCGGGCGCTGTCCGCCAGCAATCCCTTGATCCGGCCGTAGGCCAGGGTCGGTCCCGCCGCCAGACGCCCGGCCAGCGCCTCGGCGGTGGCGGACAGTTCGCCCGGTTCCGCGATGAGATCAATCAGCCCCAGTTCCTGAGCGGTTACGGCATCCAGTGTTTCCCCCAGCATCAGCAACCGTCGTGCAGCGCGCAGGCCCAGCAGGCGGGGCAGCATCCAGCTGATGCCGCCGTCCGGGCTGGCTCCGAGGTTGACATAGGCGGCATTGAAGCCGCTGCCCCGTTCCGCGACTACAAAATCACAGGCCGCCAGCAGGCTGATGCCAAACCCGGCGGCTCCGCCCTGCACGGCCGCGACTACCGGCACCGGCAGTGCGGTGAGCAGCCCGATGACGGCATGCACCGCCTCCACCAGGTCGGCAAAGGCCTGCTGTGCGGCGTCGTGATCTGCCGCCAGTGTCTCCCGGAAGAAACCCAGGTCGCCGCCGGCCGAGAAATAATGCCCTTCGGCACGGATCAGGATCGCCCGGAGATCATCCCGCTCCGTCAGGGTGATCAGGGCATGCTGCAGTTGCCGGGCCATGCCGGTATCGAAGGCATTCAGCTTGCCCGGCCGGTTCAGGGTGATGACGCCCAGACCGTCGCGTTGTTCGTACAGAATATCGCTCATGCTCAGCCCACCAGATCCCGTCCGAAAATATGCCGGGCAATGATCCAGCGTTGTATCTCGTTGGTGCCTTCGTAGATTTCCCCGATCTTGGCGTCGCGATAAATCGACTCCAGCGGAAACGACTGGCCGGTCCCGGACAGCTCGCGCACGAATCCGTAGGCCCCGCAGGCCTGAATGGCATCCCGCGATACATCCACCGCCAGGCGGCTGCCGTAATATTTGGCCATCGCGCCTTCCAGTTCGGCCTCGCCTTCGGTATCAAAGCGGTACGCCGCCTTCAGGTAGAGGTTGCGGGCATTTTCGATGCTGATGGCATGTTCCGCATAGGTGAACTGCCAATGCTGGAAAGCGGCGATCGGCTTGCCGAAGACCTTGCGCTCGCTGATGTAGTGGCTGGAAAAATCAAACGCCGCCTGCGCCATGGCCACGCCGATGGCACCGATGCCCATGCGGCCCAGCGCCAAGGCTCCCAGGGCGACTTTCAGGCCGCCGCCGGGCGCACCGACCACGTGATCCGCTGGGACAAACACACCGTCAAAACGGACATCGGCCGTCAATTGCGCATGATTGCCCATTTTCAGGTCCGGTTTGCCGACGCTGACGCCGGGGCTTTGCATGTCCACAAGCAGCATGCTGAGACGCGACTCGGTCCGTGCCAGCACCAGCATGTAGCGCGCCACCACCGAGTTGGTGATCCAGCGTTTGACTCCGCTCAGGGAATATCCGCCCTCTACCGGCACGGCCACGGTTTGCATGGAGGCGGCGGAAAGGTCAGTGCTGGCTTCCGGCTCACTGGTGGCGAATGAGCCGACAAACTCGCCCCGCACCAGCGCCGCCAGATACCGGCTGCGCAGCGGTTCCTGCGCCCGTTCCAGCGTCTTGCCCACCAGGATGGCCTGGCCGTCGAACAAGGCGGAGGTGAGGCCGGGCGAGAAGTAGGCCAGTTCTTCCAGCGTCACCATCGTCGCCAGCGTCGGAAATTCCAGACCGCGCCCGCCGACATCGGCAGCGAAGGGGATGCGGTACAGGCCCGCTTCCGCCATCTGCCGGAAGATGGCGTGCGGGAAAGCTTCCACCGATTCCGGGGTGTTGTTCAGCCGGTGTGCGGCTGGTCGCAGGACGGCTTCAGCGAATTCGCGCACTTCCTGACGGATCCGGCGGGTTTCCGGTGGCAGCCAGACATCGTGAAACAGGGTGTCGGCGCGGCGGGCGGGGATGGGCATGGCGTTACCTGAAGATGGGGGTCATTGTCTTGGGGAGGTACGGCCACATGACATGTGGCCGTTTGGGGGGAAGGGCTCAGTAGCCCAGCCCGCCCTGCGGCACCGCTTGTACGGGAGCCGCCGTGTTGGCGACGCTCTGCTGCAGCTCCGGCCAGCCGCTGGCCTGGTTGGCGGCGCGGATCAGCGGGAATTCGTTGCGGTCGGCCTGGGTGCGGTCCCATTCCAGCAGCTTCGGCGTGATCATGCGGCGCCACAGCGGCGGGATGAACGAG
>DASUIL010000119.1:0-2380 GCA_036273075.1 Fluviicoccus sp.
GCAAATGATTTTTCATGCCTTTTCCTGACTTTCAGAATATCGGACGTCAACAACCAGAAACACGGCCCTGCCCGCAGGCCGCTCGACCGGCACTTCATCATCAATTGTCTTTTTTAGCAAGGCTCTGGCCATGGGCGCGTCAATGCTGATCCAGTTGCGCTTGGGGTCGATTTCGTCAGGGCCGACAATGCGCAGCTGCAATTCCTCGCCGGTATCCACATCTTCCAGTTCGACTGATGCGCCGAAGAAGATGCGGCTGGGGTCGGAAGGTTTTTCGCGCACCACACGCAGCTCCGGCAGGCGTTTTTCCAGAAAGCGGACGCGGCGGTCGATCTCGCGCAGCAGTTTCTTGCCGTAGATGTATTCCGCGTTCTCGGAACGGTCACCCTGCGCGGCGGCCTCGCTGACGGAACGGGTGACTTCCGGGCGCTTGACGCGCCACAGGTAGTCCAGTTCGTCGACCAGTGTCTGGTAACCCTCGGGGGTGATCAGCGGGGTTTTGGGGACTGAGGGCGGGCGGTAGCGGGACATGGTTTTCAGAGTTGGTTGAGACGACTTGGAACTATACGGGGTTGGTGCGCCAAGAAACAATCAAAGATCCGGACATGCCGTGAATCGCGAACTGCTTTTCCAAGAGTGAAATCCGCTTGCCCTGACTTCACCCCCTCCCCGCAACCCCCAAAAATGACTCCCCGTTCCTCAAAATAGACAGTGACAAGATTCGAACCATCTGCTATTAATTGGTCACACGCCCAATTAATACCGGACGGCACGCACCCAAACCATGAACACCCCCATCCGCCAGCGCGGCCGCCCCGCCCGCTCCGACAGCGCCATGTCCCGCGACCAGCTCGTGCGGCGCGCCTTCAACGCCTTTGCCGTGCATGGCTTTGACGGCGTATCCCTGCGCCAGCTGGCCACCCACTGCGGCGTCAGCGACAGCCTGCTGCACCACCATTTCGGCAGCAAGCAGGAACTGTGGCAGGAAGCGGCGGACCAGGTAATCGGCCCGCTGATGCAGCGGCTGTACCTGACGCTGGAAGAACTGGCCCGCGACCGAGATGCCGCCGCCACCATCCGCCACAACCTGCCGCGTTCGCTGAAACTGGTGCTGGCCGAACCGCACGCCGTCGAGTTCCTGTTTCGCGAAGGCGAGGCCGCCAACGAGCGCGGCGAATACATGCGCGCCACCTACATGCGCCCCTACCTGCAACGGCTGGATGTGCTGTTCCAGCAGGCGGTGGCCGAAGGCCGCTTCAACCCCTTTCCCCCGGTATACCGGGATGTGCTGGTGATGGGCTTCCTCCGCTCACTGGTCATTCCCGGCGTACTGCAAACGGAACTTGCCCCCCATCTGGCCACCCCGGAAACCGTCTCCGCCTTCATCGACAACATGGTCGAGGCGCTGTTCGCCGGTTTTGCCCGCCGTCCTCCATCCGTTCCGGAGTCCTGACATGCAACCTCATTTCCGATATGCCGCCCTGCCCCTGCTGCTGGGCTCCGCCCTGAACCTGACCGCCTGCGGCAAGCCGCCCGCGCCGGTGGAAAAGCCGCGTCCGGTCAAGCTGCTGACCGTCGATGCCGGGGCCACGCAGGGCCGCGTCGAACTGGCCGGGGAAATCCGCGCCCGTGTCGAATCGCCGCTGGGCTTCCGGGTGGCGGGCAAGATCATCAGCCGTCAGGTGGAGGCCGGTCAGCGCGTGCGCAAGGGTGACGTGCTGGCGCGCCTTGATCCGCGCGATTACACGCTGGCCAGCAGCGCCGCCGCTTCACAGGTGGATGCCGCCAAGGCCGACCTCGATCTGGCCCGCGCCGAATACAAGCGCTTCCAGGAATTGCGCAGCCAGCAGTTCGTGTCCGATCTGGATCTGGACCGCAAGCGGGTGGCCGTCAGCGCTGCCGAGGCACGGTTGAAGAGTTTGCAAAGCCAATCCTCGCTGGAAACCAACCGCGTGGAAGACGCCATCCTGCGCGCCGATGCCGACGGGGTGATTACCCAGTTGCATGCCGATGCCGGTCAGGTGGTGGCCGCCGGCCAGCCGGTGGTGAGCCTGGCGCAGGACGGGCCGCGCGACATTGCCGTGGAGTTCCCGGAAGACCGCACCAAGGCCGCACGCCTGCCGGGCGCGACTGCCGCCCTGTGGGCGCAGCCGCAGAAACAGTATGCCGCCACCCTGCGCGAGCTGTCGGCGGTGGCCGATCCGGTCACCCGCACCTTCCGCGCCCGCTATAGCGTTGACGCCCCGGTGACAGCGCTGGCGCTGGGCCAGTCCGCCACGCTGACCATTCCGCTGCCCTCGCAACAGGGCGGCATCCGCCTGCCGACCACGGCGCTGGTGGGCGACCACAATATCAGCAAGGTCTGGCAGTTCGATCCGGC
>DASUIL010000120.1:0-2402 GCA_036273075.1 Fluviicoccus sp.
GTAAGGACGGATCGTTGCTTATTATAGCGGCCTTGACACCTTGCGACCATAAGTCCCGCCAAGAAGGGAATTGATAATGAAAAAACCGGTTTTGTTTCTGGTTGCCGGCCTGCTGGCCGGTAGCGTCATGGCAGCCGACACCAAGCCTGTCGATGTCAAGAACACCGCGCCCGAGCGCTACACCGTCCAGAAGGGTGATACCCTCTGGGATATTTCCAACCGGTACCTCAAGGACCCCTGGCGCTGGCCGGAAATCTGGGAAGTGAACCCCCAGGTCCGCAATCCCCACCTGATCTATCCCGGCGACAAGCTGGTGCTGTGCCGTATTCAGGACCGTAACGTGGTGGCCGTCGATACCGGCGGCGGTTGCGAGGATGTCGCCCTGCGCCTGACCAACAAGGCTTCCGGCCGCGTTGACGACACCGGCAAGCTGCTGCCGCAGATCCGTTCCGAGCCGATGAGCGTGGCCATTCCCGCCGTGCCGCTGGAAGCCATCCGCGCCTTCCTGTCCGGCAGCCGCGTGGTCAGTCCCGAGGAACTGGACAAGGCACCTTATGTGCTGGCCGGGCAGGGCAACCACATCATTGCCGGCGCCGGCGAGCAGGTCTATGCCCGCGGCAAGGGCCTGGCCATGGGTGACAATTACGGCGTCTACCGCCGTGGCAAGGCCTACATTGATCCGGTGACCAACGAGGTGCTGGGTGTCGAGGCCACCGATATCGGCACGGGCAACATCACGGCCGTGCAGGGCGAGGTCGGTACGCTGTCGCTGTCCCGAACCACCCAGGAAGTGCGTATCGAGGACCGCCTGCTGCTGTCCGAGGCCATGCCGGTTACTCCGGTCTTCCATCCGCTCAATCCCGAGAACGTCAAGCCCGGTCGTATCCTGCAAATCATGAATTCGTTGGGCTCCGGCGGCCTGAACAGCGTGGTCGTGATCAATCGCGGCGAGCGGGATGGCGTGAAACAGGGTCATACCTTCGCCATCTATGAGCGTGGCGGCGTGATTCGTGACCGCGCCAAGGACGAACTTGTGCAGTTGCCATCCGAGCGTTCCGGCCTGGCGATGGTCTTTCGCACCTTCAACAAGGTCAGCTACGCCATTGTGCTGAAGGCTTCCACCGTGGTGAAACAGGGTGATGAAGTCCGTCCGCCGGTCAGTGGTGACTGAGCCTTCAACGTTTTAAACGGTTTTACCGTTTTCGGGCTGTCTGGATAGACAGCCCTTTTTTTCGACCGGAAAACGCCGGGACGGCGTGCAGGGATGTTATGGATACGGGTGTTGCCGGGCGGGAGTCCTGGTTGTTGTTGTGGCGGTTGCTGGAGCAATCGCATACCGCTTTTCTCAAATTGTGGCGAATCTCGGACAACCCGGCGGCCTTGCTGCAGGCCGATCCGGCGCTGTGGCGGCAGGCGGGACTGTCTGTCGCCCGCATCCGCGCGCTGGAGCAGTGGCGCGGCGGCGATGACCGTGTGGTCCGCGCCGATGTCGAGCGGTCGCTGCAGCTGATCGAACGGCACGGCATCACTGTGCTGACGCTGGCCGATACGGCTTATCCCCCCTTGCTGCGTGAAATCGCCGATCCGCCGCCGCTGCTGTTTTGCCGTGGCGAGGCGGGGCATTTATCCTGGCCGCAGGTGGCGATGGTGGGTAGCCGTCGTCCCAGCCAGAACGGACTGGCGACGGCGCGGGAATTCGCCGGCGCGCTGGCGCGGCAGGGGCTGGGCATCACCAGCGGCCTCGCGGCGGGCATTGACGCCGCCGCGCATCAAGCGGCGGTGCAGGCGGACGGTATCACCGTGGCGGTGCTGGGTTCGGGCCTGTGCGATCTCTACCCGCGCGCGCATGCGGCGCTGGCCGAGTCGATTGTGGACCGTGATGGCGTGCTGGTCAGCGAGTTCCTGCCGCAGACCGCGCCGCTGCAATACCACTTCCCCCGCCGCAACCGCGTCATCAGCGGCCTCAGCCTGGGGGTGCTGGTGGTGGAGGCGGCCCTGCAGAGCGGCACGCTGATTACCGCCCGCCAGGCGCTGGAACAGAACCGCGAGGTCTGGGCCATTCCCGGTTCCATCCATAATCCGCAGGTGAAGGGCTGCCATGCGCTGATCCGCGACGGCGCGCGGCTGGTGGACGAGCCGGTGCAACTGCTGGAGGACGTGGGACCGAAGCTGGCGCAGGCGGCCTCCGGCTCGGGCCGGGTGGAAGCGCCGCCACCGCTGGATATGCCGCTGGACGAGCGCGCCCGGACGGTACTGGGAGTCCTGGGCTGGCAGGTGCAGTCCTTTGATGCGCTGGTGGAACAGAGCGGGTATGATGCCGCCACCATGGCCGGCCTGCTCCTGGAGCTGGAACTGGCCGGATGTATTGCGACGGTGGCGGGCGGTTACGAGCAACTGGCCCC
>DASUIL010000121.1:0-6656 GCA_036273075.1 Fluviicoccus sp.
CGGCCACCCGGCTTTCCCAGCGGCCGGCGCCGGTCGACAATTCCAGCGCCACGATCTTTCCGGACGCGGCGGCGGCAATCACCTGATCACCGACCACCACCGGCATGGCATAGCCCCGGATGGATAATTGCGGCACCGGCAGGTCGTAGGACCAAACCGGACGGCCGTCCGCCGCATCCAGAACCTGCAGGCGGCCGTCCTGGGACTGGGCGATCACCCGCTCGGCGGTGAGCGCGGCCGGAGCCATGACCGCCGCCGACAGGCGCTGTTTCCAGAGGATGGCGCCGTCCGTGACCGACATCGCCACCACATCGCCCTCGCCGGTCCCGAAAACCACACGGCCGTAACCGGCGCTCAGTCCGCCGGCCAGCGGCAGGCGGGTGTGCTGCTGCCAGACCGTCTTGCCGTTTTCATCCACCGCGGTGATCCGTCCGTCACCCCCTGCCAGGAAAAGCAGGTTCCCGGCGCGGGCGGGACGCAGCCGCGCGGCCGCCTCCCCGGCGGAACCGCCCGCGGAAGCGGTCCAGTCACGTTCAACGCCCAGCGCGGCTTGGGGCAGCGTCGGCAGCGGTGAGGGTTTGACGGCGACGGGGTCGTGGCTGCAGCCAGCCAGCAGCAACCCCAGGATGACGGTGCGGAACCGCAGGGAAAATCTCACGGGCTCAGGCTCCCTTTTCCTCAAGGATGGGTGACGGGCGCTTGATTTCCGGCGCCTCGACGCCGACATCGGCCAGCTTGGCATCCAGCAGCGGACGGGATTCCTGGCGCTCGACCAGTGCCTTGGCAGCCGCTTCATAGGCTTTGCGCGCCCCGGCGATATCGCCGGCGGTGCGCAGGATGTCGCCGCGCAGCTCTTCGCGGGTCGGCAGCGAGGAGGCCAGCTTGTCCTGGTCAATCAGCGCCTGGGCACCCTTCACGTCACCCTTGTCGGCCAGCACGCGCGCCAGACGCAGCGTGGCAATCGAGCGGAGCCCGTCATCGGTTTTCTGTTCGAGGACCCAGCGCAAGTGCTTTTCAGCCTCCTTGATGTCTCCCACATCCATCGCATGACGGGCCAGCATCAACGCGGTATTGATGGCGTAGGGAGTGCCGGCAAAATCCTGGATGACCTTCTGTGACTGCTTTTGCAGTTCGGTATTGGAAGCCTTGTCATTCGGGTCGGCAGCCAGCTTCTGGCTGGCTTCGAGCGCGGCCTGATAGGCGGCGGCGGCATTGGAGGCATCCTGCTGACGGGTCTGCTCCCAGTAACGCCATCCGGCAAAAACCGCCAGGGCGAGACTGACGCCGACCAGAATGGAGGTGCCATAGTCCTGCCAGAACCGCTTCAGTTTTTCTACCTGTTCTTCTTCACTGTAGCTCACACGCTTGCTCCCAAACCCTGTTTAAGAAATTCAGCCAGTTCCGCCCGGCCTGTCGTTGATTGTTCACCGCTTTGCAACCATTTCACGGTCACCTGCCCCGCCGCCAGCTCATCACCGCCCAGCACCAGCGCCGCGCGGGCGCCCAGCTTGTCGGCCTTCTTGAACTGCGCCTTGAAGCCGCCGCCGCCGCAGTGCGTGACAATACGCAATTCCGGCAGCGAGTTCCTTAGCGTTTCTGCTAACAGCAAGGCTGCCTGCCGCCCGTCTTCACCAGCAACCAGGTAAATGTCCGCCTCGGCGGTATCCGTGCGGGGGATCAACGCCTCCAGCAGCAGCACCAGCCGCTCCAGCCCGATGGCGAAGCCGACCGCCGGGGTCGGCTGGCCGCCCAGTTGCGCGACCAGGCCGTCATAACGGCCGCCCGCGCAGACCGTGCCTTGCGCGCCCAAGGCGGTCGTGGTCCATTCGAAGACGGTCTTGTTGTAGTAGTCCAGACCACGCACCAGACGCGGGTTCAGCACATAGCGGATGCCCGCCTCGTCCAGCACGGCGGTCAGCGCCGCCAGATGGGCGCGGGAATCATCATCGAGATAGTCCGGCAACTGCGGCGCACCGGCCAGCACCGCCTGCGTTCCGGCATCCTTGCTGTCCAGCACCCGTAACGGATTGGTGTCCAGGCGGCGCTTCGAGTCGTCATCCAGGCGATCAATGTGGCTGCGCAGGTAGTCGACCAGCGCGGCGCGGTAGGTCTGACGCGCTTCCGGCTCACCCAGGGAATTCAGTTCCAGCTGCACCGCGTTTTCCAGCCCCAGCAACTTCCACAACCGCGCCGTCATCAGGATCAGCTCGGCGTCGATATCCGGGCCGGTCATGCCGAAGGTTTCCACGCCGAACTGGTGGAACTGGCGGTAGCGTCCCTTCTGCGGCTTCTCGTAGCGGAACATCGGGCCGGTGTACCACAGGCGCTGGGTCTGGTTGTAGGTCAGGCCGTGCTCCAGGCAGGCGCGCACGCAACCGGCGGTGCCTTCTGGCCGCAGGGTCAGCGACTCCGGCGGCGTGCCGCGATCCATGAAGGAATACATTTCCTTCTCGACGATGTCGGTCACCGCACCGATGGCGCGGGCGAACAGCGGCGTGCTTTCCACCACCGGCAGGCGGATTTCGCCGTAGCCGTACTGCTGCATCAGGCCGCGCAGGACCTGCTCGACCTGCTGCCAGCGGCCGGTGGTGATGGGGTTATCCTTGACCGGGACCGGCAGGATATCGTTCATGCCGCGAATGGCGGTAATCCGGGAAGACATTGATCAGTTCAGCCTTTAACGATGATGCGGGACTGGCGCGCGGTTTCTTCGGCAACCCGCTCGCGCACCATCTTTTCAATTTCATCCACCAGTGTGGCGGTGGGGATCAGGTGGCTCTTTTCGCCATGGCGGTAGACCAGGCTTTTCGGGGAGGCGCCGACAACGCCGATATCAGCCTCCTTGGCCTCACCCGGCCCGTTGACCTTGCAGCCGATCACCGAGACATCCATCGGCAGGCGTACATCCTCCAGCCGCACCTCCAGCGCCTGCATGACGCGGATGACGTCAAACTCCTGGCGCGAACAGCTGGGGCAGGCGATGAAATTGATGCCGTTGGAGCGGATGCCCAGCGACTTCAGGATATCGAAACCGACCTTCACCTCTTCTTCCGGCTCGGCTGCCAGCGACACCCGCAGCGTATCTCCGATACCGTCCAGCAACAGGCCGCCCAAGGCGATGGCCGACTTGACGGTGCCGGAACGGAATACCCCGGCCTCGGTAACGCCGAGGTGCAGCGGGTTGTCGATCTGCTTCGACAGCAGGCGGTAGGCGTCCAGCGTCAGGAAGACATTGGACGCTTTGACGCTGACCTTGAACTCATGGAAGTTCAGCCGGTCCAGGATGTCGATATGGCGCATCGCCGATTCCAGCAGCGCCTCGCCGGTCGGTTCACGGTATTTCTTCTGGATGTCCTTTTCCAGCGACCCGGCATTGACGCCGATGCGCATGGAAATGCCGTGATAACGGGCGCAATCGACCACTTCCCGCACCTTGTCGTCAGAACCGATATTGCCGGGATTGATGCGCAGGCAATCGACGCCCTTCTCCGCCACCGCCAGCGCAATGCGGTGATCAAAGTGGATGTCCGCGACCAGCGGCACGCCGGGCACGCGCTGGCGGATGACGCCGAAGGCCTCGGCGGCGTCCATCGACGGCACCGACACGCGCACGATGTCCGCGCCTGCGGTCACGCAGCGCAGGATCTGCGCGACAGTGGCCTCGACATCACAGGTATCGGTATTGGTCATGGTCTGGACGGAGATCGGGGCATCGCCGCCGACGAACACCGAACCGACGCGAATCTTGCGGGTAACACGACGCTGGATGGGGGAAGGATGGCTCATGTCTTACCTGGAAAGCCTGAAGTTGACGTTATCGTTGACGGTATACGGGCCGAGATCAATCGGCTGGTCGTTGAACTGCAGCCGCACGGCGCTGGCGGGATTCAGTTCGATCCGGAACGGGGCGACGCCGGAAAGCTGCATGTCCTCGCCCGCCTTGTGGACGCCGGCGGACAGCTCGCGCCCGTCCGCATCGAGGATATTGACGGTGGTATCCGCCATCAGGTGCAAGGTCAGTCGGTCGGTCGCCGATGGCGCGGACAGCGTGCCCGCCGGAAGCACCGTTTCCGTCGGGACCGTGGCGGCGCCCGGCGCGGGCAACGACAGGTGCAGGGGCTTGCGGGCAATGGTGATCACCACAGCCGCAACGACCAGCAGCACGGCAAGCCGGAAGGCGCGCCTCAGCCAGATCATCACCGCCTCACGACGATGCCGCCGGGAAACCCCGTTCAACTCGCCAATCACGCGTACCGGATTGGGGTGGCTGGCGGCGTGCGGTGAGCGGCCGGTAACGGACTGGTAGGCGTCATCAAAACGCTCGGCGATCTCCTGCGGCGCCAGCCCCACGCATTCGGCATAGCGCTTCATGTAACCGCGGATGAAAACCGGTTCAGGCAGATCATCGTAGTTGTCCGTCTCCAGCGCCCCCAGTTGCGCCAGGGAAATGCCGATCGCGCGGGCCACATCCTCCGCCATCAGACCGCTGGTTTCCCGCGCCTCGCGCAAGCGCTCCCCCGGCCGGAACGACAGGCTGGCGGCGGAAATCCGGGAAACGGGCGGCAGGGGCATGCGTGCTCCGGTCAGTGAACGTCCTGTCCCAGCGACTTGAGATAGGCCTGATACTCACGGCTGTCGGGGTAAAGCTTCTTCAACATCGCCGCCGTTGCCGCCGCCGCCTCGCGATCTCCCCGCTCACGCGCCAGGATGGTGCCCAGCCACAAGCTGCGCGGAGATGGCGTATCGCCTCCCAGCGCCTTCAGATGACGCTGGTAATTCTGGTTGGCGCGCGGCATGTCCTTCTCCTCGAAGGCCATGTAAGCCAGTTCCAGCGAGGCATCCGGCAAGCGCGGTTCCAGCCGCAGCGCCTTCTCGAACGCCTGGCGGGCCTGGGTGGTATCTGAAACCGCCAGATAGGCCTTGCCCAGATTTTCATAGGCGGACTCGCGACGATCATACCCAAGATTTCCCGCCGCCAGGGACAGCTGACGGATGGACTCCTCATAGCGCTTGAGCCGGTAGAGCATGACGCCGTAATTGTTGCGGGCCTGCGGGTACTCGGCGTTCAGGCTGATGGACTTGCGATAGTGCTCCTCGGCGCGCTTGTCGTCGCCCTCCTGCTCCATCAGCACGCCCATGACCGAATGGGCCTCCCAGGATTTGGGATCCTGCTCCAGCGCCCGCTGCAAGTGCCGCAGGGCCTTGTCCATTTCACCCTGCTGCAGGTACTGGGCGGCAATCGCCACCCGGCTGCGCGCGCTCTCGACAGGGTTTGAGCCCGGTTTGACATCTTCCCGGTTCGCACAGGCATTCAGCAACAGCACAACGGCAATCAACCAGCCAAAACGCATCACGGACTTCCTTATTGGGGACTGCGGAGGATTTCGCCGGCCTTGACGGCCTGCTGCCATTTCTCGGACCGGCGCGTGCGGTCCTGCACCTGCCCGACCAGCTGGCCGCAGGCGGCGTCGATATCATCCCCGCGCGTGGCGCGGATGGTGCAGATATACCCGGCCTCCACCAGCATCTTCTGGAACGCCAGGATCTGTGCGCGCGGCGAACGGCCGTAGGGCGCATGCGGGAAGGGGTTGAACGGAATCAGGTTGATCTTGCTGGGCACATCCTTCAGCAGGCGGATGAGCTGCCGCGCATGCTCGGGCTGGTCGTTGACGCCGTCGAGCATCACGTATTCCATGGTGATCTTGCGGCGGCCGAAATCACCCTGAAAATGGTGCAGATAGCGGCGGCAGGCAGCCATCAGCTCTTCCAGCGGATACTTGCGGTTGATGGGCACCAGTTCGTCGCGCAGCGCATTGTTCGGCGCGTGCAGCGACACCGCCAGGGCGACTTCGATGGTCTGGGTCAGGCGGTCCATCATCGGCACCACGCCGGAGGTGGACAGGGTGACGCGGCGCTTCGACAACCCGTAGGCATAATCGTCCAGCATCAGGTCCATCGCGGGCACGACATTGTCAAAATTCAGCAGCGGCTCGCCCATGCCCATCATCACCACGTTGGTGATGGCGCGCTCGCGGACGTCATAGTCCGGCACGTCTTCGAAGTAGGAGCGGTTCGCCACCCACACCTGGCCGATGATCTCGGCGGCGCTGAGATCGCGCTGGAAGCCCTGCTTGCCGGTAGAGCAGAACGAGCAGTCGAGGGCGCAGCCAACCTGCGAGGACACGCATAGCGTCTTGCGGTCGCCGTCGGGGATCAGCACCGTTTCGACCATGCTGTTCTCGCCGACCTTGAATACCCATTTGCGGGTGCCGTCGGCGGAAAATTCGCGGTAGACCACTTCCGGCCCGCGAATGACGGCGATGCGCTTCAGCTTCTCGCGCAAGGCCTTGGAAATGTTGCTCATCTCGTCGAAATCGGCGACACCCAGCTGGTGCACCCATTTCATGACCTGAGCGGCGCGGAATTTCTTTTCACCGATGCTTTCGAACCAGGCCTCAAGGCGGGCGCGGTCAAAACCCAGCAGGTTGACGGGAGCGGGGGCGGCGGAAACGGTATCTGTAGTCATCATGGGCGACCGGTTGCTACACCAGTTATGTCGTCAGAAGAAGAGAGGGGAAGATTCTAGCACGAATGTTCGCGGAGGGCGCGAGCATCGGGGTGGAAGCCGGACCCCGGGCGGGGTCCGGCCGTTCAGC
>DASUIL010000122.1:0-17133 GCA_036273075.1 Fluviicoccus sp.
TCATAGGCGCCGCGGAATTCCTGGTGGGTACTAAAGTCGAAGCGGCCCTTGATTTTAATTATCAGCTCCTTGCCATCCGCAGAGCTTGCCGTCAGTACTGCCATTATGCCCACTCCCTCTCATTCGTACAGTATGGAACACAGGTCATTCTAGTTCTTATTCATTGTAGCCGGGCCGCCGGAAATGCAAAGCCCGCATTGCCTGATTCTAGTCAGAATTGTCCGGAGACAACAGTGATACAGGCCAAAATTCACGGGCCCTGTTCCTGTTTTTACATTGTTTGCACAATGATTGTCCGTCCGATCATGCTCCATTCCGGCGACGGCGTCCATGTGCATTGGTGACTGGAGGGATCAGACCGGAGTTAGCGATTTCGCCTAAGACAACTACACTCAGGAAAACAGCGGGTTGCAGACGGATCATGACAGACGGCAAGACTCCCACGATCGGCTTGGTGCTCTCGGGCGGCGGCGCCCGGGCGGCCTATCAGGTCGGCGTTCTCAAGGCGATCAGCGAACTGTTGCCGCCGGTATGCTACAACCCTTTCCCGGTCATATGCGGAACCTCGGCGGGTGGCCTGAATGCGGCCGGGTTGGCCTGTCACGGCGATTGCCTGCAAGAGGCGGTGGCGCACCTGGAGTCGGTATGGGCCAACTTCCGCTGTCATCAGGTTTACCGCACCGACTGGCCGGGCGTGATGAAATGCGCCCTGCGCTTTTTATGGACGATGGGTTTCGGGCGATTGAAGAATGACCTGCCCGTTTCGCTGCTGGACAACCGGCCGTTGCGCGAATTGCTGGGGAGCGAACTGTCGCTGGCGCGCATCGGCGAGATTATCGAGGCCGGTTACCTGAAAGCGGTCAGCATCACGGCCTCCGGCTACACCAGCGGCGAATCGGTCAGTTTCTTTCAGGGCAGCCGTGAACTGGAAGGCTGGAAACGCGCCCGCCGCGTCGGCGTCAAGACGCAGATATCCATCGATCATCTACTGGCTTCGGCGGCGATTCCGCTACTCTTTCCGGCGGTGCACATCAATCGCGAGTTCTTCGGCGACGGCGCTTTGCGGCAGCTCGCCCCGATCAGCCCGGCGCTGCATCTCGGCGCGGAAAAAGTGCTGGTGGTCGGTGTCAGCAGCGACGGTGACCGGCAGCAGCGGGAGAAAACCACCCGCTATCCCAGCATTGCCCAGATCGTCGCCAACATTCTCAACAGCTCCTTTATTGACAGCCTGGAAGCGGACATCGAGCGCCTGACACGCATCAATCGCACCATCAGCCATATTCCCGATGAAACCCGGGGGCAGCACGTGACGCTGAAGCATGTGGACGTGCTGGTGATTTCCCCCGCCAGCCGAACGCTGGACCGCATCGCCATGCGGCATGCGCGGCACCTGCCGAAAAGCATCCGCACTTTCGTGCGCGGTTCCGGGGCGACCCAGCGCAGCGGGTCCGGGGTGTTGAGTTACCTGTTGTTTGAAGCGCCCTATTGCCAGGAGCTGATCCAGCTGGGATATGACGACGCGAACATGAAAAAGGCGGAGCTGAAGGCGTTCCTGAATCTGCCGGGCAATGAGACCGGCAATGTCCTGATCTTCCCGCGCACCGGGGCAGCTTGAGGAAAGCGGCTGGCGCGGGGGCGACATCCTTGTCTGCACGAGTCCCGGCCATGATAACCGCCTCGTGCTTTTCCGCCCATGCGGCATAGTGTCGCAGCCTAGGCGCGCACCGGGTACTTGGCCAGCTTGCGTTGCAGGGTGCGTCGATGCATTTTCAGCGCCCGCGCCGTCGCCGACACGTTGCCTTCATGTTCCTGCAGCACCTTGTGGATGTGCTCCCACTCCAGACGGTCTACCGACATCGGATCATCGGGTATGTCCAGTTGGGTCGTGCCCTCGACCCGCCCGAAGGCAGCCATGATTTCATCCGGCGTTGCGGGCTTGGCCAGATAATGCACCGCCCCGAGCTTGATCGCCTCCACCGCCGTGGCGATGCTGGCGTAACCCGTCAAGACGACGATGCGGGTCTGTTCATCCAGTTCATGCAGTCCGCGCACAAGGTCCAGGCCGGAAACGCCCGGCATGCGCAGGTCGACCACCGCGAACTCCGGCGGATTGGCGCGCGCCAGCGTCAGCGCCGTTTCCGCGCAATCAGCGGTCAGGACTTCGTAGCCGCGCCGAATCATCGCGCGCTGCAAGACACGCCGGAAGGTTTCGTCATCATCCGCCAGCAATAGCAGCGGCGCCTCGCTTTCACCCATCATTGGTCTCCGTCAGTCCCGGCAGGATTACCCTGACCCGGCTGCCGCCGCCTTCGCGCAGCGAAACCCGGACTTCGCCGCCATGACTTTCAATGGTGGCGTTGGACAGCAGCAGCCCGATGCCCATCCCGCCGTTCTCGTCGTCCTGCGGCGGGGCGATGCGGCTGCCCGCCTCGCGAAGCATCAGCGGGGAAAAGCCCGGTCCGCGGTCGCTGATTTCCAGCATCACCCGCCCGTCCCGCTCCTCCACCCGCAGGGTTACATCATCGGGTGAAACATCGGCGGCGTTGTTCAGGAAGTTGAGGATGGCCTGCTCCAGTTGCCGGTTTACGGCAAGGCATGTCCGGACGCCTAGCGCCCCGTCGCCGGCATCAACGCGCACCGCCGGACGCAACAGATCAAAATGCCGCAGGACGCGACGGACAAACTCGGTTGTGGTCACGGTTTCCGTCTCGGCCCGACCGTGACGGACTTCCTCGACCAAACGGGCCAGCGTGTCCTTGCAGATGCCGATCTGTTGTTGCAGCAAGCGCACATCTTCCTTCAACGGCTCGGGAACGTCCTGTTCCAGATCGGCAGTCACCACCGCCATGGTCGCTAACGGCGTGCCCAGTTCATGGGCGGTCCCAGCCGCCAGTACGCCCAGCGCCAGAATCTGTTCCTGGCGCAGGTTCAGCTCGCGCATGTCGCGCAGTTCGCGGGAACTGGCGCGCAGGCGCTGAGCGAGAAAGCACACGAAACCGGCAATGAGGCAGGCGCTGAGGATGAAGTTGATCCACATGCCGGCCATGTGCAGCGAGAGGCTGCTGACAAGTCCCGGAGGCGGCTCAGGCAGCGGGATGCTGTTATCCATGAGGCTGCGGTAGAGGAATACCGTCAGGATCACCAGCGCGCAGGTATAGGCCAGCGGCAGCATCACGGCAGCGATGGCCAGCGGCACAAGAAACAACGAGGCAAAGGGATTGTAGGCTCCGCCGGTAAAATAGAGCATCGCGGCCAGCGCCAGCGTGTCGAAGATGAATTGCAGGGCGAGATGGTCCTCGCGGATCGAGCCGGGGCGGCTGCGGATCAGGGCCCACATCGAGGCGAGGTTGAAAAGGACTTGTCCCAGCAGGATCAGGAACAGCGGTTGCAGGGGAACCGGCATGTCCAGCCGGGCGTGCACCACGCCGACCGCCAGCGACTGCCCCGCGATGGCCAGCCAGCGCAAGCCGATCAGGACCGCCAGCGGCGAATGGAATGGCAGGGAGCGGTCGGGCATGGCCGGTGAAACCTGGGGTGAACGGGCTGTTGATGATGCGTCCTCGTTCCCCCGCCCGTCAAATCCGTTACAATCGCCGCGACAAAATGCCGCATGAACCATTCCCGGACTTTCCCGCCATGAAACACGCGTTGCTACGCCCGCTTGCCCCCCTGCCCACCGGCCCCCAGGACCGCAAGACCTGGGCGGCACTGACGGGTTCGGGCATGGGGTTGGCGGTAGCTGAAGCCGTTCGCGACTGGCCGGGTCCGGTCCTGCTGGTCACGGCGGACAACCAGCAGGCTGCGCGGCTGGAAGACGAGGTGCGCTTTTTCAGCACCGAAGAGCTGCCGGTAAGGCATTTCCCCGATTGGGAAACCCTGCCCTACGACCAGCTGTCGCCGCATCAGGACATCATCTCCGACCGCCTGCGCATTCTGGCCGGGCTGTCGACCCTGAGTACCGGGCTGGTCATTACCGGCATGCCCACGCTGGCCCAGCGCCTGGCCCCGGCTTCATGGCTGGCCGCCCAGAGCTTCAGCCTGAAATGCGGCCAGCGCTTTGACCTTGACCAGACCCGTCAACAGCTGGAGGCCGTGGGCTATCACGCTGTGGAAACCGTCTACGAACACGGCGAATATGCGGTGCGCGGCAGCCTGATGGACATTTTCCCGATGGGTGCGACCGCGCCGGTGCGTATCGAACTCTTTGACGACGAAATCGAGAGCCTGCGCCTCTTCAATCCCGACACCCAGCGCACGACCGAGAGCATCCCGCAACTGGAATTGCTGCCCGCCCGGGAATACCCCTTTGACAAAGCAGCTATACGCCGCTTCAAGGACCAATGGGCCGACAGCTTCGAGGGTGATCCGAAGCAGTGTCCGGTCTACCGCGACGTCAGCAGCGGCCTGGCCTCCGCCGGGATCGAATATTACCTGCCGTTGTTTTTCGAACAGACCTCGGGACTGCTGGATTACCTGCCCGCCAATACGCTGGTGATGCTGGAGAGTTCGGCGCAGGCGCAGCTGGCGCACTTCTGGGAGGAAGTCCAGAGCCGTTACGAAGAACGTCGCCATGACCGCCTGATGCCGATCCTGCCCCCGGAACGGCTGTTCCTGCGCGAAAACGAGCTGTTTGCCGGACTGAACCGTTTCGCCCGATTGCAGCTGAGCAGCGCGGCGGAAAGCGAAAGAGCCGGTGTCTGCAACCTGCCGCTGACTGAACCGCCCGCCCTACCGGTTGACTCGCGCAGCGAGCAGCCCCTGGCCGGACTGTCCGCCTTCATCGCCACGCAAAAGCGCGTACTGATCTGCGCCGAAAGCGCCGGCCGCCGCGAAAACCTGCTGGAGCTGCTCAAGCCGCTGTCCGCCAAGCCGCAAATGGTGTCCGGCTGGAACGAGTTCCTTGACAGCGACCTGCCCTTTGCCCTGACCGTCGCCCCGCTGGAGCGGGGACTGTGCCTGCCGGAAATCACGGTCATCGCCGAATCGCAGCTGTTTGGTCTGCGGGTGATGCAGCGCCGCCGCCGCAAGGCTGCCACGGGCGAAGGCGCAGCCGAGCTGGCCATCCGCAGCCTCAGTGAACTGACGCCGGGCTCGCCGGTGGTGCATATTGATCACGGTGTCGGCCGCTATCACGGGCTGGTGACGCTGGAAATGGACGGCCAGTCCCAGGAATTCCTGCTGCTGGAATACGCAGGCAGCGCCAAGCTGTATGTGCCGGTCGCCAGCCTGCACCTGATTGCCCGCTACACCGGCGCCGACGAAGCCCATGCCCCGCTGCACAAGCTGGGCACGGAAAACTGGTCACGCGAGAAGCGCAAGGCCGCTGAACAGATTCACGATGTCGCCGCCGAACTGCTCAACATCAGCGCCCGCCGCGCCGCCCGGACCGGTCATGCCTTCAAGCTGGAGGAGGAAGAATACCGTCGTTTTGCCGCCGGCTTCCCCTTCGAGGAAACGGCTGACCAGTCAAACGCCATCCTGGCCACGCTGGCCGACATGCGCGCCCCGCGCCCCATGGACCGGCTGGTTTGCGGCGATGTCGGCTTCGGCAAGACGGAAGTGGCGATGCGCGCCGCCTTCGTCGCCATCCAGGACGGCAAGCAGGTGGCGGTGCTGGTGCCGACCACACTCCTGGCCCAGCAACACTACGAAAACTTCCGCGACCGTTTCGCCGACTGGCCGGTGCGCATCGAAGTCCTGTCCCGCTTCCGCACCGCCAAGGAACAGCAAGCGGCGCTGGACGCCCTGGAAGCCGGCAAGATCGATATCATCATCGGTACGCACAAGCTGTTGCAGGACTCGGTTCAGTTCAAGCAACTCGGGCTGATGATCGTTGACGAGGAACACCGTTTTGGCGTCCGTCACAAGGAAGCCCTGAAGAACCGCCGCGCCGAGGTCGACATGCTGACCCTGACCGCGACGCCCATTCCCCGGACGCTGAACATGGCGCTGTCCGGCCTGCGCGACCTGTCGATCATCGCCACCCCGCCCGCCAAGCGCTTGGCGGTGAAGACCTTTGTCCACGAACACACCCCGGCCATCGTCAAGGAAGCCATCCTGCGGGAACTGCTGCGCGGCGGTCAGGTGTACTACCTGCACAACGATGTCGCCACCATCGAGAAATGCGCCGCCGACCTGCAGGGCCTGATTCCCGAGGCGCGTATCGGCATCGCCCACGGCCAGATGCGCGAGCGCGAGCTGGAACAGGTAATGCAGCAGTTCTACCACAAGCAGTTCAACGTGTTGGTCTGTTCCACCATCATTGAAACCGGCATCGACATTCCCTCCGCCAACACCATTTTGATGGAACGCGCCGACAAGCTGGGTCTGGCGCAGCTGCATCAGTTGCGCGGTCGGGTCGGGCGTTCGCACCATCAGGCCTATGCCTATCTGTTGACCGCCCATAAAAAGGCGCTGACGGCCGACGCCGAGAAACGGCTCGAAGCCATCCAGCGCGCCGGTGAACTGGGCGCTGGCTTCGCCCTGGCCAGCGAAGACCTGGAAATTCGCGGCGCCGGGGAACTGCTGGGCGAGGAACAGAGCGGCAACCTGCACGCCGTCGGCTTCACGCTGTACATGGAAATGCTTGAACGCGCCGTGAAGGCGATCAAGGCGGGTAAAACGCCCAATCTCGATCAGCCGCTGGAGCTGACCGCTGAAGTCAACCTGCGGATCTCGGCGCTGATCCCGGACGATTACCTGCCCGATGTCCACAACCGCCTGTTGATGTACAAGCGCATCAGCCATGCCGAGACCGCCGACGCGCTGGACGAGTTGCAGGTGGAAATGATCGACCGCTTCGGCTTGCTGCCGGAACCGGCGAAGAACCTGTTTGCCGCCCACCGCCTGAAACTGCAGGCGGCGGCGCTGGGCATCCGCAAGATTGACATCGGCCCGCAGGGGGGGCGGCTGGAATTCGCCCGCGACACCAAGGTTCAACCGATCACCATCATCCGCCTGCTGCAAAGCCAGCCGGCGCAATTCCGCATGGATGGCGGCGACAAGCTGAAAATCAGCGCCAACCTGACGGAACCGGAAAAGCGCTGCGCCTTTGTGACCGAGTTGCTGAAAAAACTGGCGGCCTGAGTCCGGGTTAAAGCCTGAACAATACCGATGTGAGGCAGGATATTCCGGATATTCCGCCCCAAACCGCTTATGCGCACCGCTCGGGTTTGGGTATTATCGGGCAACTTTGACACCGCTTGACTGACAGGCGGTCATTCCATTGATAACCCGGCTCCCGAGCCAAAGCAGAAGAAGAATCACGATGGCCCAATTTACCGAAGAACAAGCCCACGCATTCATGATGCGCTTGCTGACGCGCATGAGCCAGGCAGGCGGCTCCGACCTCTTCATTTCCGCCGACTTCCCCCCCAGCATGAAGGCCAACGGTGAAATGCAACCGATGAGCGGCCAGAAGCTGACCGGGGAAATCACGCGCGAACTGGCCAACGCCATCATGAATCCCACCCAGCGCGAGGAGTTCGCCCGGGAAATGGAATGCAACTTCGCCATCAACGTGCCGGATGTCTCGCGTTTCCGCGTCAATGTCTTCGTGCAACAGCAATGCGTCGGCATGGTCATCCGCACCATTTCCTCGGAAATCCCGACCTTTGAAAAGCTGATGCTGCCGGAGGTGCTTAAAGAACTGATCATGCACAAGCGCGGCCTGGTGCTGGTCGTCGGCGGCACCGGCTCAGGCAAATCCACCTCACTGGCGGCGATGATCGACCACCGCAACGCCACCTCCAAGGGTCATATCATTACCGTGGAAGATCCGGTGGAATATGTCCACAAGCCGAAGCAATCGCTGATCACCCACCGTGAAGTCGGCGTCGATACCCACAGCTGGCACCACGCTCTGAAGAACACCTTGCGCCAGGCGCCGGACGTCATCCTGATCGGTGAAATCCGCGATGCCGAGACCATGGAACACGCCATCGCCTTCGCCGAAACCGGTCACCTCTGCCTGGGCACGCTGCACGCCAACAATACCAACCAGACCTTTGACCGTATCATCAACTTCTTCCCGGACGAACGCCGCAACCAGTTGCTGATGGACCTTTCCGCCAACCTGCGCGGCATTGTCTCGCAGCGCCTTGTGCGCACCGAGGACGGCAAGGGCCGTCGCGCCGCCATCGAAATCCTGCTGAACACGCAGATGGTTTCCGAGCTGATCTTCAAGGGTGAGTTCCATGAAATCAAACCGATCATGGAAAAATCCCGCGAACTGGGCATGCGCACCTTCGACTGGGCGTTGTTCGATCTCTACAACAGCGGCGCCATTTCCTATGAGGAAGCCATCCGCAATGCCGACTCCGCCAACCAGTTGCGTCTGAACATCAAGCTGAAGAGCCAGCGCGGCGAACCGACTACCGGGATTGCCGCCTCCTCCTCGCTGACGTTCGACAACTCCTCCGCCGAGGAAATGGACGCCCGACGCAAGGAAGAACTGGAGCAGCAGAAGGTCAACAAATGGATGATGGAAAAGAAGCTGGCCGCCATGAAATTGGAATCGGACAAGAATTGAGTCATTGAAGAGGCCGGGCAACCATGACCGGCCTCTCCCTCTGAACGTATCCTGCCTTATAATTACCGGGCACGCTTCCTGGACACGGACACCGTCATGCCCGAACCGATCACATCCCCCGAACGTAAACGCCTGTTCATGGCTTTCCCGATTCCTGCCACCATCAAATCAACTTTAATCCACTTGCAGAAACCGATGCAATCCACTGATTTACCTATAAAATGGCAGACAGGAAAGCTGATGCACCTGACCACGGCCTTTCTTGGGGAACACGAGGTGACGGAAGTTGAAAAATTGACGGAGGTAATGACGCAGGCGCTCAGCGGTTTCCCGCGTTTTATGCTGGAACTGGAAAATCTCGGGGCTTTTCCCTCCTTCGGCAATCCTCGCGTGCTGTGGATCGGCGTGCAGCCCTCAGCGGCGCTGATCCGGTTGCAACGGCATCTGGCCGATACGCTTGGGAAGGCCGGCTACCCGACCGAACCGCGCGAGTTTTATCCCCACATCACGCTGGGACGCTGCCCGCACGATCTGGCCGCACCGGACCGGCGGCGTGTACAGGGATTGCTGTCCCAGCCCGTTGCCCTTCAGGGAGTCCGGACCTGGGAAGTGGACCGCATGCATCTCTATGAAAGCCATTCAGACGAATTCGGCCTGCACTACTCCCCGCTTAGCGGGGTCATGCTGCCCGCCTGATGCCCTGATCCGCCGGTTCAGCGGCGGCAAAGGGACGCGCAGGGAATCCCGTCATCGTTACCGTCAATGGACTTGTTACCGCACTCCTGCAACTGGAACAAGGCCTCCTCGCAGCTGGCCATCTTCGAGCAGGACTTGAGCGGCTGGCAGCTGAATCTTTCCTTCTCCGCCGGCACAGGGATGTCCCGATCAGGCTGTTCCCTGACCGTATCGGAGGCAGGGCTCGAGGCGGGAGTTTCCGGCGGCGCCTTTACCGGTTTGGACTCGGTGCGGTCGGAGGCAGCACGGATGTTTTCCGGCGGCACGCCATAGCGGCTGATGAAGGGATTATCCTGCCCCTGGATTCGCGCAATGCGGCGGTTGCGCTCCTGCTCCCAGTCATCCGGCGGATCCATCCGGTTCCAGGCGTTGTAGAGCTTCCTGTCCTGATCGGAAAGCCGGAAGCCATAGGTCTTTTCCATGTAGAACATGGTGCGGGCGATGTCGCCCTTGACTGCTTCCGGCGGCTCGGCGCGGCGGATGGATTCGTCAATCTCCATCGGACAAGCGCCGTACTCCCGTTTTTCACCGGGAATTTCCCCCCAGTTGAAGTTGGAACGGTCGCCGTTCACTTCACCGATTGCCGGATACAGGTTGTTGAGGTCGTTGTGGGCGGTGGTGAATACCGGGTCTTTTTCCTCGCAGCACTTGCGTCCTGACATCTTGCCGCCGCATACGGTTTCGGGATGCCGCCAGCACTCCCGGAAATTGCCGAACTGATGCGCGGGCATCACATGTTCGGCCTCGATGCGTGAAGCCCGTTCCGGATTCTTGCGGGGCAGGAACCCGCAGCTCTCCGGCATCACCCGGCGGGAGCGCGGATCAAAATCGCAACCACAGTAGAAAGTCTTGGCATGTCCTTGATAGACATCGTTATAAAGTTTCTTCTTCGCCAGATCGAAGGTGGCGGGAGTGTGCGGCAGATTGGCCGGAACACCGGGTACGGCAGCCTGTTCTGCCGGAGCCAGCAACTGGCGCAGATCGTCCAGGCCGCACGCGGACAGCAGCAGGCACAACAACAGGGAGAGTGCTAAACGGATCGACATGATTTTCCAGACAGGATCAACTCGGGGAGGCGGCAACGCCGCCCCCGGCTAAACAGAGGCTCAGGCCGTCATCAGACGGCGGATGCCCTCTTCCGCCGCCAGCCATTGCGGATGACGCGGCACTTCGCTCCAGGCCAGCTTGCGGCGGCCGCGCAACGCCTCAAAACGGGACTGCTCGGGCAAGGGCTTGCCTTCGCGGGATTCCAGCACCTGGATGGCGGCTTCGGGCTTGTTGCAGACCAGCACCATGTCGCAGCCGGCTGACAGCGCGGCCTCGGCGCGATCCGCATGGGAGCCGGCAACACCCGCGCCTTCCATGCTCAGGTCGTCCGAGAAGATCACCCCCCGGAAACCGATGCGGCGGCGCAGTACATCCTGCAGCCAGATTGGCGAGAATCCGGCGGGCTTGTCATCCATCTCCGGGAAAATGACATGGGCGGGCATGATGCCCTGCAAGGCGGACGCCAGCGCCGCGAAGGGCTTGAGGTCATGCGCTTCGATCTCGGCGAAGGTGCGCGGATCAACCGGAATGGCGACATGCGAATCCGCCTCGACGGAACCGTGCCCCGGAAAGTGCTTGCCGGTCGCCGCCATCCCGGCGTCATGCATGCCCTTGATGAAAGGTCCCAGCAAGGCGATCGCCACTTCGGGCTCGGCATGGAAGGAACGGTCACCGATCACCTTGCTCAAGCCGTTGTCGAGATCAAGGATCGGGGCGAAACTGATATCCACGCCCACCGACAGCACTTCCGTCGCCATCAGCCAGCCCCACTCGTAAGCCAGTTGCCGGGCCTTCTCCGGGCTGGACGCGAACTGGTTGCCCAAGGTCATCATCGGCGGAATGCGCACGAAACCCTCGCGGAAACGCTGCACGCGGCCTCCTTCCTGATCGACCGCCAGGATCAACTCGGGACGCACCCGGCGGATGCTCGCGGTCAGGTCCTGAATCTGTTCAGGACCTTCAAAATTCCGCGCAAAGAAAATGACGCCGCCGGTCTGGGGATGCAGCAATACCTCACGTTCGTCGGGGGCCAGTTCCGTTCCCCGCAAATCCAGCATTACCGAACCGATCATGATATTTTCTCCCCTTATCCGGACAAGCCCGCAATAATAACGAAGGACGTACGATAAAGCCTGTGTTTTTTAGGATCCCGCCGCTATAAAAACCCCAAGCTCCTCTCTATAATCAAGTTTAGTCGGCATTCCGCCGCGCATGACTTCCAACAAGATTCTCATGGCAATTCTCAAGCGTAAAAAATATGTAGTGTGGGCAGCCGCCTTCGGTGGCGCCGTCTTCTTTTCGGCCGTTTTCGCCAAACAGGCCTCCGCGCCCGCCCCGCTGCAACCCACCGCCGATGAGAAGAAGGCCGCGCGCAGCAGCGTGACCTTGCTTAAACACCTGCACTACGAGCACCGCCGTTTTAACGACGCCCTGTCCTCGCAAGTGCTTGACCGCTATCTGAAGGACCTCGATGGCGGCCGCAGCTATTTTGTCGCCAGCGACATCGCCGCCTTCCAGGCCTACCGCCTGACGTTGGATGATGAAATCGCCCGCGGCGACCTGGACAATGTCTTCAGCATCTATTCCCGCTTCCAGAAGCGCGCCGCCGAACGGCTGGATTATGTGTTGGCCACGCTGGAGAAAGGCGTCGACAAGCTGGACATGGGTAACAGCCAATCCCTGGAAACAAAGCGCGACAACGCTCCTTGGGCGCGCAACGCCGCCGAGCTTGACGAACTGTGGCGCAAGCGCCTGGTCGCCGCCGTCATCAGCCTTCGCCTGGCCGGGAAATCCGATGCCGACATCCAGAAGCTGCTGATCAAGCGCTATCAAACCCAGATGAACAACCTGATGCGAACCCGCCCGGATGACGTGTTCCAGGCGTTCATGAATTCGCTGGCGGAAACCTACGACCCTCACACCGAGTATTTCTCGCCGCGCACTTCCGAGAATTTCAACATCAACATGAGCCTCTCCCTGGAAGGGATCGGCGCCGTGTTGCAGAACGACGACGAATACACCAAGATCGTCCGCCTGGTGCCCGCCGGCCCCGCCGAAAAATCCAAGCAGCTGGCGCCGGGCGACCGCATTGTCGCCATTGCCCAGGGCAACGAGGACTTCGTCGATGTCGTCGGCTGGCGCATAGACGAAGTCGTGGACCTGATCCGCGGCCCGAAAGGCAGTCAGGTGCGCCTGCAGGTCATCCCCGCCGGTGCCTCGGATGAACACCAGACCAAACTGGTCAGCATTGTCCGCAATACCATCAAGCTGGAAGAACAGGCCGCCCAGAAACGCGTGATTGAAATCACCCGTAATGACCGCACCTACCGCATCGGCGTCATCAAGCTGCCGACGTTCTATGCCGACTTCCAGGGCATGCAGTCCGGTGATCCCAACTACCGCAGCACCACCCGCGATGTCCGCAAGCTGATCGACGAACTCAAGGCCGAGAAAATCGACGGCATGGTGCTGGACCTGCGCAATAACGGCGGCGGCTCGCTCACCGAGGCCAACTCGCTGGTCGGCTTGTTCATCGAAACGGGCCCGACGGTGCAGATCCGCAGCGCCAACGGCGATGTCGAGGTCATGGGCGACTCCGATCCCTCCGTCGAATATGACGGCCCGCTGGCGGTTATGGTCAACCGCCTCTCCGCATCGGCGGCGGAAATCTTCGCCGGCGCCATCCAGGATTACGGACGCGGTCTGGTGGTCGGATCAACCAGCTTCGGCAAGGGCACCGTCCAGTCACTGCGCGACCTGAACTACGGCCAACTGAAGGTTACCGAAGCCAAGTTCTATCGCATTTCCGGGGGCAGCACCCAGCACAAGGGCGTCGAACCGGATGTCGCCTTCCCGAACATCTACGACAATACCGACATTGGCGAATCGGCCCTGCAAAATGCCTTGCCCTGGGACACCATTCCGCCGGCGCGCTACCTGCCTTACCCCGGCTACAGCAAGCAGCTGACCCGGCTGCGGCTGCTTTCGCAACAACGGCAAAGCTCCGACCCTGACTTCAAGTACCTCAACGCCCAGATCACCCTGGCGGACGCCCTCAAGAAAGTCACGACCATTTCGCTGAACGAAAAGGCGCGCAAGAAGGAACAGGATGAACTCGATGAAAAGCGTCTGGCGATCGAGAACGCCCGGCGCAAGGAAAAGGGTCAGGAACTGCTGAAAACCTGGCGCGAGGCCGAGGCAGCGGCTGATCCGGACGGCAATCCCGACACCGAGGATGCTCCCGACCCCAACGCCAAGGAAAAGCCCGAGGATGAGGCTTTCGTGCGTGAAGCCGGCCAAGTCCTGCTGGATGCCGTCAGCGCACCGGAAGTCAAGGTGGCGCGTTCAGCCAGTCTCCACCACTGACCGGGGTCAGGTCCGCCACGGACCTGACATACCAGTAAACCCAGGCATCCAGCCATAGTCCCGATGCCATCTGCACGGGACTGACCTGACGACGATATTCCGGATCCGGCCCCTCGATGCCCTCGAAACGGTCGAGATCGATCCACAGGTGTTCCGGTATTCCGTAAACATCCCCGATCACCCGGCCGTTACCCGGCATCAATGCCGGATACCAGCTAACCCGGTAGAGATCACCGCGAACAACGGCCTTGCCCAGCCAATGCGCCTCGGCGGCCAGACGGTCGCCCATGGCGTGTCCGGCCCCGGGACGCAAACTACCGTAAACAAACAGGAATGAATTTTCCATGACGCCCGCCCTGGTTCTGGCTTCGACATCGCGCTACCGCGCTGATCTGCTGCGGCGGCTCTTTCCTGATTTTATTCAGGCGCAGCCGGAGGTGGAAGAGCGGGCGCTGCCAGGCGAATCGGCAGCGGACATGGCCCTGCGCCTGGCGGTCGCCAAGTCCAAGGCTCTGTCTGACACCTTTCCGGAGCATCTGATCATCGGCGCAGACCAGACCGCCGCCTGTGATGATGACATCATCGGCAAGCCCGGCCACCGCGATGCCGCCATTGCACAATTGCTGCGCTTCAGCGGACGCAGCATCCATTTCCATAGCGCCGTCTGCCTGTTCGATAGCCGCCACGGCATCAGCCGACACGCCGTAAATACCACTACTGTCGCTTTCCGTCCTTTATCCCGTGACGCCGTTGAACGTTATATCGACCGGGAACAGCCTCTGGATTGCGCCGGCAGCTTCAAGGCCGAGGGGCTGGGCATTTCCCTGTTCACCGGCATCCACAGCGATGATCCCACCAGCCTGATCGGCCTGCCGCTGATCACCCTGAGCGGTTTCCTGCGCGAAGCCGGCCTCATCCTGCCCTGACGCCTCAAAAAAAAACCGGAGGCCGTAGCCTCCGGTTTTACGTGAAGGGAAACGCGGACTTCAACGCAGTTGCAGGCCGCCGCCCAGATCCAGCCTGGCGGCAATGGACTCGCCCATGCTCGCCCCCAGCTTGCGGATCAGGCTGTCCATCGGATTCTTCTCGGCGGTGTAGTCAACCAACTCTTCCGCCCCGGCCTGCTTGGCCACGGTTTTTGCCGAGCCGAAACCATCCGCCAATCCCATCTCCACTGCCTGCTGACCGGTCCAGAACAGACCGGTGAACATATCGGGCGTTTCCTTCAGACGCTGGCCGCGACCCTGCTTCACCGCGCTGATGAACTGCTGGTGAATGGTATTCAGCATCTTCTGTACATGCGCCTTTTCCTCCGGACTGACCGGAGCCATCGGGTTCATGATTGCCTTGTGCTGGCCGGCTGTCATGGTGCGATCCTCAACGCCCAGCTTCTGCAACAATCCCTGGACGCCGACGCCGGGCATGATGACCCCGATGGAGCCGACCAGACTGGCGGGACTGACATAGATTTCATCCGCCGCCGCGGCAATGTAATAGGCCCCGGAAGCGCCCAGATCGGAAATCACGGCATAGACCTTCTTGCCCTTGTGCTCGGCACGGAGCTTGCGGATTTCATCAAAGACATAAGCCGATTGCACCGGACTGCCGCCGGGGCTGTTGATGCTGAGGATCACCGCCTTGCTGTGCTTGGCCTCGAAGGCGTCGCGCAGGCCATCGATGATATCGTCTGCATTGGCATCGCTGCCGTCGGCGATTTCACCGCGGATTTCCACCACGGCGGTATGGTCAGCGCTGCCTTCGACCTTGGCCCCGCCACGATGACCACCCGAGAAAATCAGCGACAGGAACAGCAGGATATACAGCAGGGTCACTACCTTGAAGAAGATCCCCCAGCGGCGGGCGCGTTTCTGTTCCTCGACCGAAGCCATGACGGCCTTTTCGAGAATTTGCCATTCCTGGCCCGGTTTCTGGGGCGACGGCCACTCACTCATGGTATTTCTCACTGCCAGTTGATGATTAATGCTTGATACGGTTCGACTGCCCTGAATTCAAGACTTCAGACCAGGTTCTTGTACAGTTCCGATACATGGTCGACGATGACATGCGGTTCGTGGGGCAGCAGCAGTTCGACGGCGTGCGCCCCGTAGCTGACCCCGATTCGCGGCATGGCCAGCGCCTTGGCCATCGCCAGGTCATAGGAGGTATCGCCAATCATCACCGCCTGATCAATGCGCTTGCCGGTGTGTGCCAGTATCTGGCTGAGCATCAGCGGGTCCGGCTTGGAAGCGCTCTCGTCGGCACAGCGTGTAATGACGAAATAATCGGCCAGCCCGGTTTGCGCCAGCACGCGGTCCAGACCGATACGGGTCTTGCCGGTAGCCACGGCCAGCAGCCGGTTTTCGTTCAGCAAGGCTTCCAGCAACTCCAGCGCCCCGGGGAACAAGCCGCTTTTCTCCTCACTGCCAGCGACGTAGTGCCAGGCATAGCGCTGCCGCAGCAGCTCGCGGACATCCTCATCGGCATGGGGAAACAATTGCTGAATGGCGATGGGCAAGGCCAGGCCGATGATGTGGCGGCAATCGGCCGCGGCCGGAACCGGCTGCAGCAGGTCCACCGCCGCCTGTTGCAGACTGTCGACAATATGGGCCGCCGAATCCATCAGCGTGCCGTCCCAGTCAAAAATGATCAGCTCAGGACTTGGCACGGCGCAGGTACTCCACCACGGCTTGCAGTTCCGGGGCCAGCGGACAGGTGAATTTCAGCGGCTCCGGTTTGTCGGGCATTTTCAACGTCAGGTCGCGCGCATGCAGGAACAACCGGTTCAGCCCCCATGCGCGCGCCGCCTTCCCGGCTTCGTCATTCCCGTATTTTTCGTCACCCAGGATGGGATGCCCCAGAAACTGGGCATGTACCCGGATCTGGTGCGTGCGCCCGGTCAATGGCGAGGCCTCGACCAGCGTGGCGTGCTCGAAACGCTCGATCACCCGGAAGACCGTTTCCGAGGGTTTGCCTTCTTCATTATTCACGCGCACGATGCGTTCGCCGTTCGGCAGGTTTGTCTTGAGCAAGGGCGCGGTCACCTTGTGCTGCCCGCCTTTCAATTGCCCGGCCAGCAGCGCGACATAGGTCTTGCGCATACGGCCCTGCCGTAATTGCTCGTGCAGTTCGCGCAGCACGCTGCGCTTTTCGGCCACCATCAGCAAGCCCGAGGTATCCCGGTCAATGCGATGCACCAGCTCCAGGAAATCCTTTTCGGGAAACAGCACCCGCATCGCCTCGATCAGGCCGAACGGCAGGTTGCTGCCGCCATGCACCGCCAGACCGGCGGGCTTGTCAACCACGATCAGGCCATCCTGATGATGAAGAATGCGGCCGCGCAGGAATTGCGCCAGATGGGGGCTGGGTGCGGCCACGGCAGGGGCTTCCGGCAGCCGCATCGGCGGCACGCGGATGACATCGCCCGCCTGAATACGGTAATCGGCCTTGATGCGTCC
>DASUIL010000123.1:0-2532 GCA_036273075.1 Fluviicoccus sp.
CGGTGTTCGGCACCGGCTTCATCGTCATGGGCGGCTGCGCCACGCCGCTGGCCCCGGAAGTGATCGCCGCCTACGACGCGCCCTTCCCCGATGAAAGCTACAAGGAAGGCGCGCGCCAGTTCCCGCTGCTGGTGCCGGTGAGCCCGGAGGACCCCGCCGCGCCCGCCAACCGCGCCGCTTGGGAAACCCTGATGAAATTCGACAAGCCCTTCCTATGCGCCTTCAGCGACAAGGACCCGATCACCGCCAAGGCCGCGCCGGTGCTGCAGAAGCTGATTCCCGGCTGTGCGGGGCAACCGCATACCACCATTGAGAATGCCGGGCATTTTTTGCAGGAAGATCAGGGGGAAAGGCTGGCGGAAGTGGTGGTGAACTTCCTGCGCGGCTGAAGGATCAAAGCCGGACCGACAAGGATGTCGCATGGCCGGTGTAACAAAAAAGTTCGACCAGCATCAAACCATTACCGATCAGCCATTCCGCGAGGAAACCCCATGCGCCTGCAACCCGGCCAAGCTGCGCCCGCCTTCACCGTCACCGACTTTACCGGCGTCAGCCACGCCCTCAGCGACTATCGCGGCAAGAAGGTGCTGCTGTCCTTCTACCGCTACGCCTCGTGCCCGTTCTGCAACCTGCGCATCCACCAGTTGCGGCAGAAGGCGGCGGAATGGGAAGGCAAGGGTCTGGTAATGCTGGCGGTGTTCCAGTCGCCCGCGGCCACGATCATGGAATATGCCGCCGGGGATACCGTGGAATTCGCGATCATCCCGGACCCGGGAATGAAACTGTACAAGGCCTACGGGGTGGAAAGCTCCTGGGCCGCCTTCGCCCGCGCCACCCTGCGCGCCGGTGATATCGCCAAGGCCACGGCCAAGGGCTACCTGCCTGGCGGCAAGGTGGACGGCGACATGA
Organism: Fluviicoccus sp.; assembly: GCA_036273075.1. Taxonomy (GTDB): domain Bacteria; phylum Pseudomonadota; class Gammaproteobacteria; order Pseudomonadales; family Moraxellaceae; genus Fluviicoccus. The sequence continues at coordinate 910 of DASUIL010000123.1, forward strand.
ACCGCGTGCCCGCCGACTTCCTGATTGACGAGCAGGGCGTCATCCGCACCGCCTTCTACGGCAAGGATATCGGCGACCATCTGGATACGGCGGAAGTGGAAGCCTTCATCGGACGCTAGCAGCGACTGATCGCCGCCAGCATCGCGGCGGCGATCACCTCCATGTCCGCCGCACTGATTTCCACCAGGCCGAAGCGGAAGGCGTACCCCCAGTTCTTCTTGCCCGCTGTCAGCTCCAGATGCGGCAGCAGCGGCAGGATCGGTGCCTGCCCCGCCGCCCGCCAATCCACATCGCGGCGGAACGGCACAAAACCGCCGCCCATGTCGAATTGATAAGGCTCTCCCGGCCGCACTTCACCCAAGGCCGTGAAGGCCTGCAGCCGGTCCTTGCCGCCAAAGGTGAGGGTCGGGGAGTAATAGGCCACCCGGTCGCCCGGCCGCATCCGCCGCAACGGCCCGCCCTTGCCGTGGCAGACCTGCATGAAGCCTTCCGCCCGGCCGCGCCGCACATGTTCCGCCGACGCGACGGCAATCCACGATTTGTTCATGAGCATTCTCCGTTCATTGTTACCGGAGAGAGGATGACAGGTGATGCTGCCAGTTTTTGTCAGCATTGCTGAAAACGCGTTTACTGGGGACGCAGCTGCTCGTGCTGCCGCCATTCGTGCAACAGTTGCTGGCGGCGTCGGGGATAACGATGGTCCAGCACGCGGACGTCATGCATGCGGTCGACCCGGAAATGGCGGAAGGCCTGCCGCTGCTCGCACCACCCGACCAGCATCCGCACCCGTTCGAAATAGCCCAGCGCCACCGGCCACACCGTGCGCTGCGTGACCGCGCCTTGAGCATCGCGGTAAGCAAAGGCCAACTTGCGCTCAGCGCGCAGCGCCTGCCGGACCAGCGTAAGCCAGACGTCATCGGCATGATCGTCCCCGCCCGGCCCGACCAGCAGCGCGGCACTGTCCAGGTCGTGGCGGCGCTCGTCCGGCAGCACCGACAGGATGCGCGACAGGGCGCTGCGCGCCGCCGCCGCCAGCGCAGGATCCCCATGCTGCGCCACCCAGCGTGACCCCAGGATCAGGGCATCAACCTCCTCATCGCTGAACATCAGCGGCGGCAGCAGGTAACCGGGGCGCAGCAGGTAGCCCACCCCGGCTTCGCCCTCGATGCCCGCCCCCTGCGCCTGCAAGGTGGCGATGTCGCGGTAGAGGCTGCGCAGGCTGATGCCCTGCTCGGCGGCCAGTGTCGCGCCGCTGACCGGGTAACGGTGGCGGCGCAGGATCTGCATCAATTGCAGCAGGCGTTCGGTGCGGGTCACGGTATCAGACCTTGGGCGGCAAGGTGGCGGCGAATTGCAGTCCGGTATTCAGCCAGTCCCGCAACTCCCGCTCGGTTTCCAGGACATCGCCGCTGACCACCACCCAGCCTTTCATGACCCGCCCGGTCAGGTCGAATTCCGAGACACCCTCCCTGGCCAGGCATTCGGCATAGCGCACCGGGCCGCAACGCACCATCAGCCCGTCGCCCAGCAGGCCGAAGGCCATATTGCCGTTAAGCAGGTAGGCCATGCCGCCAAACATGCGCTTCTTCCGCAACGCCGGCCAGTCCCCGAAGATGCGGTGGA
>DASUIL010000124.1:0-4666 GCA_036273075.1 Fluviicoccus sp.
CGGTGGTGATGGCGACGCCGCACATGGCTTCGCAGAGGTTGCAGGTACGGAAATGGGGCTGGCTCATGGCGGCGTTCTCCCTGAGATTTGTTATCGTCGTTCGATGGGCGTAAAAGTGAGACCACAGTACTCTATTTTGCCCGGTTTTGGCAGGGGGATGTCCGGACGCGGCCAAGAACAGTTACTATTTCCCGATAACCTGCCAGGACCCTCCGCCATGCCGTTGTCCGAACTTGCGCGACACATCCGCTGCATCCCCGATTTCCCCAAGCCGGGCATCCTGTTCCGTGACATGACGCCGCTGCTGCACGATCGTTTCCGCGACACTATCGACGCCGTAACCGGGCTGTTTTCCGACGAGGAATGGCAAGGCATTGACGCCATCGTCGGGGTGGAGTCGCGCGGCTTTATCCTGGCGGGCGGGCTGTCGTATGCGCTGGACAAAGGCTTGCTGGTGGTGCGCAAACCCGGCAAGCTGCCGCCACCCCACCATACCGTGTCCTATGCGCTGGAATACGGCCACGACAGCCTGCAGATGTCCAGCAACTTCACCCCGCAACGGGTGCTGATTGCCGACGACGTGTTGGCCACCGGCGGCACCCTGCGCGCTACTTGCGAATTGTGCGAACGCTGCGGCCACACCGTGGTCGGCACGGCAACGCTGATCAATCTGGCGGGACTGAACGACTTTATGTGGAACGGCCTGCGCAACCGCGCCCTCTTTACGTATGGTGACTGAATGAATCGCCCCGTCCTGCTGGTGCTGGCGCTGGAACAGGAAAACCATCAGCATCGCCTGAATCCGCTGGCGGATGCCGTGCTCTATACCGGTGTCGGCAAGGTCAACGCCGCGCTGGCGCTGACCCGGCATCTGGCCGCTTGTACTGAAATGCCGCTGGTGGTCAATGTCGGCTCGGCGGGTTCGCATTGCTTTTCGGCGGGCGAAGTGGTCAATGTTACCGCCTTCGTCCAGCGCGACATGGACTGCACCGCGATGGGTGTGCCGCTGGGCCAGACGCCGTTTGAAAGCGTCAAACGGCTGGAAAACGGCCTTGCCGTCGAAGGCCTGCCGAGCGCTGCCTGCTTCACCGGCGACAGCTTTGTCACCGAGGCCCACCCGGTCTTCCATCTGGAAGTGATTGATATGGAAAGTTATGCGCTGGCCAAGGTCTGCGCGACGTTCAACGCGCCCTTCCTCTGCCTGAAGTTCATCACCGACGGCGCCGACGGTGAAGCCGCCGAGGACTGGAGCCAGGCGGTGGTGATGTCCGCCCACCGGCTGGAAGACGCACTGAAAGCCGCCCTCGCCCACGTGTTTCCGTAGCGCGAACACAGTTTCCCGTAATCACCGGCTACCCCGCTTCCCCGCCGCCGCCTACAGTAGCCTCATACAGATGCATCACCCCCGACGGGCGATGCCGGAGGCTGCCATGATTACCGTCCACCCCGCCGCCAACCGCGGCCACGCCAACCTCGGTTGGCTGGACTCCTTCCACAGTTTCTCGTTCGGCTCCTGGTACGATCCGCGCTACATGGGCGTGTCGGCGCTGCGCGTCATCAACGACGACCGCATCCGCGCCCTGACCGGATTCGGCCAGCATCCGCACGACAACATGGAAATCCTGACCTATGTGCTGAAGGGTGTGATCAGCCACAAGGACAGCATGGGCAACGAAACGCATTTGCGCGCCGGCCAGTTCCAGCTGATGAGCGCGGGCAGCGGCATCACCCACAGCGAGCACAACCGCCAACCGCATGAGGAAACCCGCATCCTGCAGATCTGGCTGTACCCGAACCGCCAGAATACCGCGCCGGGCTATCAGGAACTGCAACCCGATGACCGCACCGGGCTGCGCCTGATCGTGTCGCCGGACGGTGCCGACGGCTCGATGCGGATTTTGCAGAACGCCCGGATTTACCGGCTGAAACTGGATGCCGACCAACGCTTGACGCTGCCCCTGGATGGCTCGACCGGCTATCTGCACGTCATCAGCGGTCAGGTGCATCTGGACCGAACACTGCTGACTGACGGCGATGGCGCGGAAGCGACCACCGACAGCCGCGAATTGCACACCCTGACCGCCGCCGAAGCGCTGTGGTTCGACCTGCCCTGAATACCCGGAGACGATGATGAGCACACCCTTGAATGCCAGCGCGCTGCAACAGCTGTTTACGGAAGCGCGCACCTTCTCGCACTGGCAGGACAAAGCGGTCAGCCGCGAATTGCTGGAGCGGCTGTTCACGCTGGTCAGCCTGCCGCCGACAGCCGCGAACACCAATCCGGCGCGGCTGGTGTTCCTGACGACCGCCGAGGCCAGGCAGAAGCTGGTGCCGGCGCTGTCACCCGGCAATGTCGACAAGACGCTGAGCGCGCCGGTGACCGTCATCGTCGCCTATGACACCGCCTTCTATGAGCACCTGCCGCAGCTGTTCCCGCATACCGACGCGCGCAGCTGGTATGTCGGGAACGACGCCCTGATCCAGAAAACCGCCTTCCAGAACGGCAGCCTGCAAGGAGCCTACCTGATCATGGCGGCGCGGGCGCTGGGACTGGATTGCGGGCCGATGGGCGGCTTCGACAACGCCAAGGTCGATGAGTTGTTCCTGGCCGGAACCGGCTGGAAGTCGAACTTCCTGCTGAATCTGGGCTACGGCGACCGCAGCCAGTTGCATCCGCGCAATCCGCGCCTGAGCCTGGAGCAGGCGGCGCGCTTCCTCTGAGCCTTGCATCCCTGACCCGCCAGGATCAGGGAGAGCTGTCGATATACTGGAAGTCGTTGTCAGTCGGTCCGCCATCCTGCCGTTGCAGCTGGCGGATCATCGACACCATGATGAGATACGGCACCCGGCGCTGGACGAAATTCACGGTCCATGCCGGAGCAACTCCGCCGGGATCGACATAGCCCTCGGCCTCGAAACGGGTCTTGTTCTTGCCCAGCGGCGTCAGTTTCACCACGAAATCCTGCGACAGGACCCGCACCAGCCCCGGGCTTTCGGGCAAATAATCCGGCACGGCGTTGACGCGCAGCACCAGACTGCCGCGACGGGCATTGTAGGGGTCGATCACCGCGTGGAAGATGCCGTCGCGGTCCGGCAGGCCCAGCGGCGCGTTGAAGCGCATGTAGTAATAGAACTCCGTACGGCTGACCTTCTTCAGCATCCGCGCTTCCTGGGTTTCCCAGTACCAGCGCGGCATGGCGTCGATATCGGTGTGCGCGCGGGCAATCGCCTCCAGCGAAGCATTGAGAATGGCATCGACCTTCCAGGAACGGACGCGCTTGCCCTCCTCCAGCCGCGCCCAGGTGCGGATGCCGCGCGTCTCATCGCGCGTGACCAGCACCCACTGATGGCCGCGACCATCGTCGCGCAGTTCCTGCAATTCATCGGCGAAGACCGGCTCATGCACGCCAGGCAGCAGGGCCAGCGACAACAGCCCGGCGGGCGGCATGCCCGGTCTCAGGCCTTTCATCACGACACGGAGGCACCAGCGCCGCAGTTTCAACAGCCATCGCTCAGGGATATCCATGTCCGGCTTTCCCGCCTTACTCACGGAAGGTATAGGCGGTCGGGCCGCTGGCTTCAGCGTATTCCTTGTTTTGCGCCATGCGCAGCAGCGACACCATGATCAAATAGGGTACGCGTTTCTGCACGAAATTGATGGTCCAGGCCGGCACCTTGCCGCCCGGATCGACATAGCCCTCGGTTTCGAAGAACACCTTGTCCTTGCCCACCGGGGTGAACTTGGCGAACAGGTCCTGCGCTACCACGCGAACCAGCCCCGCCTTCGGCGGCAGGTAGTCCGGCACGGCCTTGACCGTGATCATCATGTAGCCGCGCTTGGCGGTATAGGGCTCGATGACCGCATGGAAAACCGCGTCGCGGTCGGGCAGGTTGAGCGGCGCATTGAAGCGCATGTAGTAATAGTATTCCCGGTCGCTGACCTTGCGCAGCAACCTGGCCTCGCGGGTTTCCCAATACCAGCGCGGCATGTTCTCGACATCGGTATAGACGCGGGCCATCGCATCCAGCGAGGCGTCCATCATTCCCTCGGCGCGGAACGAACGGAGACGCTTTCCTTCCTCATGGCGGGCGTAGGTCTTGATATGGCGCAATTCATCATTGCGCACCAGCTGCCACTGCGTGGAGGTTATCTCCGTGCGCAAGTCATCCAGATCATGCTCATCGGCGGCCAGGGCCATCGGGGAAAAGCAGGCCAGCAGGCCGAACAGCAGCAACGCCAGGCGGGAACTCATATTGTTGTTATCCTTGTCATTCGCTATTCGGGCGGCAGGCCGCACGGTCAGCGGCTTGCCTTTTATCATGACATCCCGCCTAAGATAGCAATTACTCTCCGCTCAAAGAAGCCGATACCCGCGTTTTTTGCAGTCGGGCAATTGACAAGGGCGGATGACGGCATAGCATGCGTGATAGAGCCGTTAAACAATTCCAACCCCCGAAGGCCCCGACATGAGCGACAACAAGAAACACGCCAGCACACCCGGCAAACGCTTCATGCGCCTGGCGGGCATGTCGGCCAGCATCGCCGGCAACTTTGCCAGGAATCGCATCAAGGGCGCCCTCGGCACCCTGAGCGAGGAGGAGCGGCTGGCAGAGCGCGAGCAACTCTTCGCCCAGGTCGGCGAGCAGATCGCCAACACCCTCGGCG
>DASUIL010000125.1:0-4452 GCA_036273075.1 Fluviicoccus sp.
CGGGACATCGATTCCACGCCGCCGACCACGACCAGATCCTCAAAACCGGAGCGCACCTTCATCGCACCCAGGTTGACCGCTTCCAGACCGGAGGCGCAGAATCGGTTCAGCTGCACACCGGCGGTGGTGTCATTCCAGCCGGCCTTCAGTGCGGCGGTCTTGGCGATATCCGCGCCCTGGTCGCCCACCGGGGTCACGCAGCCCAGCACCACGTCGTCAATATGGTTCTTGATTTCCGCGCCGTTGCGTTCTTCCAGCGCGTGCATCAGGCCCACCACCAGGTCAACCGGTTTCACCGTGTGCAGGGAGCCGTCTTTCTTGCCCTTGCCACGCGGCGTCCGCACGCCGTCATATATATAAGCTTCTGTTGTCATCCGTTGTACCTCGCAGGGGGTGGGTTGGGACAGGCTCGCCCAAGTTTTTGGACGAGCGTATTGCAAGTCGCGCAATTATTACCAAGCAGTTGCTTGCTTGGCAAGCGAAAATTTCAGGCAATCTATTGCCGGTTGTTTCTGTAGCACTTGGGTAATAAATCAAAATCAATAACTTGACCTCAAAGTGTGGGGTGTTTATCTTTGAGAAGAATTTGACACCGGAAGTCTTTGAATCGCGTAAAAGTGCCGGGTGACGACCTGTCCCGAACTCCCGCACTGTTTTTTTGCCCGCACTATTTTAATAATCAGAGTCTTAGGCATGGCTGAACCCGCGCAACCGCTGCATCAACTGTTGGAGCTTGGGGCCAAGCACACCCGGATGCTGGCGTTCATCGTGGCCGCCTGCATTTTCGCCACCGGCATTTTCAGCAATATCTATCCGGTTCGCACCGCGATCTTCATTCCCCTCGCGCTGGCCATTCCCTTCTGCCAGACCTGGCTGCACCGCCGCCTGCAAAAATCCGCACCCACGCAGGCGCTGGCCATTACCCTGCTGCTGGACGGCCTGATGACCGGTTTCGGCATTGCTGCGCTGCAATACGCGCTGGTGCCGATGCTGGTGTTCATCGCGATGCTCAACGCCACGGTGTTGTCCTTCGGCAACATGTTCCTGTGGATCTTTACCGGCTTCTTCTGCCTGCTGGGCGCTCTCTTCGGCGGCATGCTGCTTGGGATCGGTCATCACCCTATTGAAACGCCGCTCGCCGTAAACCTCGTTTCGCTGATTGGCGCGGCCCTGTATTTCGGTTTTTCCTCGTTTCATTCGCGCCAGCAGTCACGCGCCCTTCTGATTGCCAAGAACCAGATCCTCCAGCAACAGGAAGAACACTTCCAGACCTCGCGCAAGCTGATCAAGTACCTGCCGCCGCAAGTCTGGGAATCCATCTTTACCGGTAAGCGCGACGCCCGCCTGCAAACACAACGCAAGAAGCTGACCATCTTCTTCTCGGACATCAAGGACTTCACCGAAACCTCGGATGAAATGCCCCCAGACGCGCTGACGGAAATGCTCAACACCTATTTCGAGCACATGTCGAAGATTGCGCTGCGCTACGGCGGCACCATCGACAAATTCATCGGCGACGCCATCCTCATCTTCTACGGCGATCCTACCTCGCGCGGCGCCAAGGAGGACGCGTTGGCCTGTGTTTCCATGGCTGTGGAAATGCGCCGGGAAATGCAGATCCTGCGCCAGAAATGGCAGAGCATGGGCATTGAACGGCCGCTGCATGTGCGCATGGGCATTACCACCGGTTATTGCCACGTCGGCAACTTCGGCTCGGAAAGCCGCATGAGCTACACCATCATCGGCCGTGACGCCAATCTGGCCGCCCGCCTGCAAAGCGTGGCCTCCCCGGATGAAATACTGATTTCGCATGAAAGCTACATGCTGGTTCGCGACAAGATCATGTGCAAGGAAAAAGGCGCGGTCACCTTGCGCGGCATCGCCAAGCCGGTGCAAGTATGGGAAGTGGTGGATTTCGTTTCGGACACCCAGGAAAGCAGCAACTGGATCGAGCATGAGCTGAACGGCTTTGCCATGCACATGGATATCAACAAGATCCGCAACTATGACAAGGAACGGGTGCTGAAGGCGCTGGACGCCGCCTCGCAGAAGCTGAAGAACACGCCCATCATTTAAGTAGATGTTCCTGTAACGAAAAAACCGGCCCAAGCCGGTTTTTTCGTTTATCTTTTCGGTTTAGATCAACAGCAGCAGTTCGGTCCGGACTTGGGCGAACTCGGCCTCAACCTGACTGATCAGGTCACCGCACGCGGCAATATTACCGGCCTTGGAAGCATGCTCGATCTTTTCACACATGGCGGACAACTGGTTGGCACCCAGATTGGCGCTGGCCCCCTTCAGGCTGTGCGCCGCTTGGCGACCGCCATCACTGTCACCGGCCTCGAAAGCCTTGCGAATCAGTTGAAGCCGCAAGACAGCATCCTGCAGATATGTCTCCACCAGCACGCGAAACTCGTCTTCGAGGACTTCCTTCAACTCTTTCAACTGGAGGGCATCAAGATGCACGACCTTTTCTCCCGGCAAGGTTTGTTGTTATAGCCAGTTCCACTCGAACTCGACGCGGACCCGGTTACCCGGCGCCACGAATTCCATCTTCCGGCACAGCGACTCGATCAGGCGGATGCCGCGACCATAGTAATGGGTTATGCCGCCGTCTCCGGAAGCGCCGCGCCCACCCATGAATCCAGCGCCGGTATCCGACACCTCCAGCACCAGCACGCCGCCCTTTTCGCTGGGATCATGGCTCATCTCGAAGCGGACAGCTCCGCTTTCCAGATCATTCAGCCGTTCATGACGCAGGGCATAATAGCTGGCAAAACCGTCGGCCGTACTCTTGAGGGCGGAGTCCAGTTGCAGGATGCCATGCTCCAGCGCATTGGAATACAGTTCGGCCAGGATGGTGTTTAGCGTATTGGTGTAGGGTTTCAGGCCCGGCACCTGGATCAGGAAATGGGTCAGCAAGGGCACCGGGTCAAAGAGACGCAGCGATTCCGTACCGAACTCGCAGCTGAAGGACCAGTCCGCCAGTCCGCGGTGCACCATGCGCGGCTTGATCGACAACGGCTGTTCCAGCGCCAGCGTCGGGGCCTCCTGCATACGGACTTCGATTAGGGTGTGGTCGTCATTCTGTTCTTCGTTGACAACCCCGAACTCCTTGACGCGGGACAGGATTCGGTCAAAGACGCTGCCTTCAGGCTCGGCTTCCTTGAACACTTCGGTCAGGCGGTCCAGACCGAACATGTCGCCATCCTTGCCCTGGGTTTCAATCAGGCCGTCGGACCACAGATAGATGACATCATCCGGGTCCATTTCATAGATGTTGGGTTCATAGCGGAACTGGGAGGCTCCGAGAATACCCAGCGGCAGGTGCTTGGAAGCAATCGGCTTCAGCAGCCCGGTGCGCTCGTTGAAGATAACGCCCTCGGGCAGTCCGCCCGCCCAGACCTCGATGCTGCGGTTACGGAAACTGAGCTGTACAGCTGTGGCGCAGCAGAATACGCCGATAGGCAGGATGCTCTTCAGCTTGCCGTTGACTTCACGCAGCACGTCTTCCAAGGCAAAGCCCTTGGACACCATGCCATGAAAGACTTCCGCCAGCGGCAGCGCACCGATGGCGGCTGGCAGCCCGTGGCCGGTGAAATCGCCCAGCAGCACCAGCAGGTCGCCGTTTGGTTGACGCGCGGCCAGCACCACGTCGCCGTTGAAGATGGCCTTCGGCGAAATCAGGTAACGGATATTCGGGGAGTTCAGGACGCCGTAATGGGCGATCTTGTCAAAAATGCTCTTGGCGGCAATCTGTTCCTGCACCAGGTGCTCACGCTGGCGCTGGATCTCGGTATGCAGGCGGCGCATACGCGAGAAGGCATGGATCTTGGCCTTGATCACCACCGGGTTGTAAGGCTTGCTGAGGAAGTCGTCTCCGCCTGCTTCCAGACACTCGGCCAGGTCACTGGCTTCGTTTAGCGAGGTGAGGAAGATGATGGGAACCAGATCCTCTCCCGCACGCTGGCGGATCTGACGCGCGGCCTCGATGCCGTTCATGTTCGGCATCATCACATCGAGCAGCAGGATATCGGGACGCTGCTCCTCGAACAGGCGAACGGCTTCCTCCCCGTCCACGGCCAGGGTTACATCATGACCCAGTCGCTTGATCAGGTTGGCAAGAATGAGACGGTCACTGGGATTGTCTTCGGCAATAAGCAGACGCAAGGCGGCAGTTCCTGTTACTGGATCGTGAACAGCTGTTCAAAATTGGAAATGGCCAGGATCTTCTTGACGTCGGCATTGCAATTGACAATACGAACGTTGGAAATATCGCCGCCGGCATGGTCGCGCAGCAAAAGCAGCATGCCCAGCGCGGAACTGTCCAGATAGGTGGTGTCCTTCAGGTCGACCACGAAGGTGACCATGTCATGAGGCGCCTGCTCATAGGCGCCGCGGAATTCCTGGTGGGTACTAAAGTCGAAGCGGCCCTTGATTTTAATTATCAGC
>DASUIL010000126.1:0-3808 GCA_036273075.1 Fluviicoccus sp.
GCTGTTTGGCGTCGCCGGACTGGCGGCGGCGCGGACACCCGATTTCGAGTATTCGGACGCGATGAGGAAGAGCGGGCTCGTCTGGAGCAGCGACAAGCTGGATTGGTATCTGACCAATCCAAAGTCGCTGGTGCCGGGCGAGAAGATGAAATATGACGGTCTGGACAGCGCGGATAGCCGCAGCGACCTGATCGCCTATCTGCTGACCCTCAAGTAACTCCCCGCAGCTGGAAACGGCCCCGCTCGGGGTCGTTTGGGTTGATGACTGATCAGGGGCTGCCCAGCAGGTTGGCCAGCTCATCGGCGGCGGCGGACCACTCGGCGTCATCGGCCAGCGCCTCCCGCAGGAAGGCTGCTTGAGAGGCGCTCCAGAATCCGGCATTCGCCAGGGTGGTTTCGGGAGGCAGGCTGTGCGTCCCGGTAAACCGTGCAATCGAGGCTGCGTCAGCCGGCAGGCCCAACTGGGCGAAGAGGGCGGGCAAGGTATGCTTTCCGGTATCCATGTTTGTCGTCTCCGTGGTGTTCGGGGTGGCCTGACCTGAGTATAGGCCCCGCCAGCCGTTTTTCCTGTGCGGTGAATACCGGATTCAGCTTTCCCGCAGCACGTCCATCGGCGACACCGTCCACACCCGCCGCATCCCCGCCAGACCCACCGCCAGCGTCAGCAGCGCGCTGCCGCCCGGCACCGCCAGCCACCACAGCGGATGCACGGTTGGCGTTCCTTCCAGCAATTGCACGGTCAGCACCGCCAGCAGGATTTCATTCAGCAGCACCGCCAGTACCCCGGCCATCCCGCCCAGCACCAGCAATTCCGCACCTGCGCGGCGTTGCAACTGCCATTGTTTCGCGCCCAGCGCCCGCAACAGCGCGGCTTCCTGACGGCGGCTGTCCAGCCCGGCGGCGATGCTGGCCAGCAGCACCAGCACGCCCGCCAGCACCACGAACACCAGAATGGCCTGGACCGCATCGGCCAGTTGGTCCATCAGCTTCTGCAATTCCGCCATGATCTGGCCGATATCGGCGAACACAATGGTCGGAAAACCCCGCACCAGAGCGCTCATGGCGGTTTTGTCGGCTTCCGGGACATGGAAGCTGGCGAGGTAACTGGCCGGATAGCTTTCCAGCAGCTGGCGGGGGAACACCAGGTAGAAATTGGGGCGGAAGTTGTTCCAGTCGACCGTCCGCAGGCTGCTGATGCGCGCCTCAACGCTGTCTTCGGCCATTTGCAGGCGCAGGGTGTCGCCCAGCTTCAGGCCCAGGCGTTTCGCCAGTTCGGCCTCCACGGACACTTCGGCGGCGTCGGGCTTGAACCATGCGCCTTTGGTCAGCGTGTTTTCCTCGGGCAGGGTGTCGCTCCAGGTCAGGTTCAGCTCGCGGTCCAGGGCGTTGTCGCGATTGCCGGAGTCCGGTTCGGCATCGGCCGGTTTCTGCACGGTCTTGCCGTTGATCGCCACCAGCCGTCCCCGCACCACCGGATAGAACGGCGAGGAGCGCCAGTGATGTTGTTTAATGACAGCCTGCAACGGCTGTACCTGGTCGGCGGGAATGGCGATGGCGAACTGGTTGGGGGTGTCGGCGGGCAGGTCGGCGCGCCATTGCGCCAACAACTCGCTGCGCAGGCTGAACACCAGCAGCATGGCGGTCAGGCCCAGTCCCAGCGCCAGCACCTGGCTGATGGTCGCCATCGGCTGGCGGGCCAGGCTGTCCAGCGCCTGTGCCAGCGGGGCGTGGCCGATGGCCGCCCGCTTCCGCCAGCGGCGCAGGCCCAGCCACAACAGGCCGCCGCACAGCGCCGCCAGCCCCAGTCCGCCCAGCAGCACCAGCGAGGTCAGCCACAACCGGCCGGTTTCCAGCGTCATCAGCGCAAAGAGCGCCGCCAGTGCCAGCGCGGTCAGGCGCAGCGTTGACCAGTCGGCGGGTTGAAGGTCGCGGCGCATCACCCGTAACGGCGATACCTGCGCCAGCTTGAGGAAGGCGGGCAGGGCGAATCCGGCCAGCGTCAGCGTGGCGGTGGCGATGCCGGTCAGCAGCGGTTGGGTGATGGCGAATTCCAGCGTGGTCACCGGCAACAGGTCGGCGAGCAGACGGTGCAGCCCTTGCGCGGCCAGAAAGCCGAGCAGTCCGCCCGCCAGCATCGCGGCCAGCCACAGGAACAGCAGTTGCCAGCCGAACAAGGCCAGGAGTTGCCGTCGGGTGCTGCCGAGGCAACGCATCAGCGCCAGGGCGTCCAGATGCCGGTCAGCGTAGCGGCGGGTGGCGAGGGCGACAGCAATGCCTGACAGCAGCACGGCGGCGATGGCGGCCAGGCTGAGATAGCTGCCCGCGTTGTTGATCGGGTCGCTGACGCGCTTGTTGCCGCTGGTGACGTCGCGCAGGCGTTCGTGCGGCTCCAGCCGGGGCTTGCCCCAGGCCTGGTAGGCTTGCAGGGCGGAGGGCGGTCCGGCCAGTAGCAGGCGATAGTTGACGCGGCTCCCGGGTTGCAGGATGCCAGTAGCGGGTACGTCGGCCAGGTTCATGATCAGGCGCGGCGACAGGGCGGCGAAGCCGTTGCTGCGGTCGGCGTCGCGGTCGAGGATGGCGGCGATGCGCAGCGTCGATTCGCCGATTTGCAGGTTGGCGCCTTCCCGGGCCTGCAGCAGTCCCAACAGCCGTTCCTCCACCCAGACCGTCCCGGCCGCCGGAATCCCGGTCAGACCGTTGCGCAGCTTCAGTTCGCCGCGCAGGGGATACCCGGTGCTGATGGCTTTCACCGACACCAGCTGGAACTGTTCGCCATGCTGCGCCATGCTGCCGAATTCCAGCGTCTGCGTCTGTCGCAGTTGCAGCCGCCGCGCTTCCTCCACCCACATCGGCCGGATGCCGCGCGTGCTGCCCAGCACCAGGTCCGCGCCCAGCAGTTGCGCGGCCTGCTGACGCATGGCCTGTTCCAGGCTGCTGCTGAAGAAGCGCAGGGTGGTGGTGGCGGCGACGGCCAGCATCAGCGCCGCCAGCAACAGCGTCAGTTCCCCGGCGCGCCAGTCGCGGCGCAGCAGGCGCCAGGCCAGCGCCCTCACGCCTCCGGCTCCAGCAGGCGGCCGCTGTCCAGACGCAGGCTGCGGCCGCAGCGTTGCGCCAGCGCCGGGTCATGCGTCACCAGCACCAGCGTTGCGCCCTGTTCGCGGTTCATGGCGAACAACAGTTCGATGATCTGCTGGCCGGTGCGGGCGTCGAGGTTGCCGGTGGGTTCGTCGGCAAAGAGGATTTGCGGGCGGCAGGCGAAGGCGCGGGCGATGGCCACCCGTTGTTGTTCACCGCCGGACAGTTGGCGTGGCGTGTGCTGCAACCGTTCACCCAGCCCGACCCGTTGCAGGCAGTCGATGGCCAGCGCCCGGTCCTCGCGTCCGGCCAGCGACAAGGGCAGCAGCACGTTTTCCAGCGCCGACAGATGCGGCAGCAGGTGGAAGGACTGGAAGACAAAACCGACATGGCGCTGGCGCACTTCGGCGCGGCCGTCTTCGTCCAGTCTGCTCAGGTCGCGGCCCAGCAGCGTCACCGAACCGCCGGACGGCGTATCCAGCCCGGCCAGCAGCCCCAGCAGCGTGGATTTCCCGGAGCCGGACGCGCCGACGATGGCGATGCTTTCCCCGGCGCGCACCGTGAAATCCATCTGTTGCAGAATGGTGAGCGGGCCGTCCGGACCGGCGACGCTTTTGCTAAGGTGGCTGACAACCAGAGCGTTTTCGGGAGCTGTATTCATGATGCGAGTGAAGGCTGTCCTGCTGGCGGGGCTGCTGGCGTCGACCCTGTCGGCGCAGGCGGCCACGGTGGT
>DASUIL010000127.1:0-4264 GCA_036273075.1 Fluviicoccus sp.
GCCAGGCTGTGCACGCGGCGCAGCAGCGTTTCCAGGTTCTCGCGCGACAGGGCGTCGCCCAGTCGGCGCAATTCCGCCAGCCGCTGCGGCAGCTCGGCCCCGTAGGCCTCTTGCAGCGCGCGCAGCCGCGCCTGCTTGTCGGGGCGGCCGGATTCAGGCATCGCCCTGACCGCCCAGCTTGCGCACCTGCTCCGCCAGCGTCATCGGGTCGAAGGGCTTGGCGATGACCGCCACCGCGCCCAGCGAGCGCAGGTGCGCCACTTCCTGGGCCTGCACCTTGGCGGTGACGAAGGCGAAACGGGCGCCGGCCAGTTCGGGCATGGCGCGCAGGTGTTGCAGGGTGGAGGGGCCGTCCATGCCGGGCATCATCACGTCCAGCAGCACCACGTCCGGGCGGAAGGCCGCCGCTTCGGCGATCGCCGCCGGGCCGCCGTCGCAGATCAGCAGCGACATGTCCGGTTCGTCTTCCAGCGAGAATTCGACAATCATCCGGATGTCCGGCTCGTCATCCACATACATAACCTTAAAGGCGTCAGTCATCGTTCCGGGTCCCTTCAGTTCTTGAGCAGTGTTTTGATGGTGGCCAGCAGCTGTTCATTGCTGGTCCTGGATTTGGTCAGTACGTCGTTGATGCGCTGGCTGATATCGCGGGTGGTCTCGCGTCCGGAGAACACCAGCACCCGGCTGAGTGGATCCAGGCCTTCCAGCAGGTCCAGGCCATTGCCGTCGGGCAGGCTGATATCCAGCAACACCAGATCATAATGACGGCCCGCCAGGCGTTCGCGGGCCTCGGCCAGTGTCGACGCGGTTTCGTAGTCGCCGGTATCCTCCAGCAACAGCCGGGTGATCTGCAGCACATCGTTATCGTCTTCCACATGCAGTATACGCGGCCTGCCGCCGGGGTGAAGCGCCTGGCGCAGCGCCGCCGACAGGCGTTGCGGATCAACGGGTTTTTCCAGCCATTGCGTGACGTTCAGGCTTTCCAGTTCATCGTCGGCGCTGTTGCCGCTGCGCATCAGGATCACCGGCGTGCCTGCCAGTTCCGGCTGGCTGCGCAGTTCCTGCAACAGCGTGAAACCATCGCCGTCCTTCAGCTGCAGGTTGAGGATGATGGCGTCGTAGTGCTGGATCGCCAGCATGCGCCGCGCCTTTTCGGTGGTGAAGGCGATGTCGTTGGCGAAGCCGTCCTGCCGCAGCAGGCCGCTAAGGGTAACGGCGGCTTCGGGGCTGTGCTCGCAGATCAGCAGGCGGTAATGGACATCGCTGTCCAGCTGCGTCAGGTCCGAGCCGCTGCGCACCGGCAACGTGAAGAAGAAGGTGGTCCCGGACGGAGAGGACAGGTAGTCGATATGGCCGTCATGGCGTTCGACAATGGCCTTGGTGATGCTGAGGCCGAGGCCGGTGCCGCCCTTGTCGCGGGTGTCGGAGGCGTCGGCCTGCGCGAAACGCTGGAAGATGCGGTTGCGGAAGGCTTCGGGAATGCCGCGTCCCTGGTCGCTGACGCTGATCCGCCATTGCTGGCCCTGCCGGGTGATGTCCAGCGAGACGGCGGCGCCGGGCGGCGAGTATTTCACCGCGTTCGAGATCAGGTTGGCGAAGACCTGTGCCAGCCGGTGCTCGTCGCCCTGCACCGGCGCTTCGGCGGGGGCGGTGCCCAGTTGCAGCGTGACGTTGTGCCGCGCGGCGTAGCCTTCGTTGCTGACAATCGCCTGCCGCACTGCCTGCACCAGATCCAGCGGCGCGAACACGAATTCCATGCGCCCGGATTCGATGCGTTCCAGGTCGAGGATGTCGTTGATCAGCAGCGTCAGCCGCTCGCTGTTGCGGCTGGCGTTTTCCAGCAGTTGCCGCGCCTTCGGGGCCAGTCCCTCGGAGGCCTTGCCCAGCACCAGTCCCAGCGCGCCGCGGATCGAGGTCAGCGGCGTACGCAGTTCATGGCTGACGGTGGAAATGAATTCGTTCTTCATCCGCTCCATCTGGCGGCGCTCGCTGACATCGTTCAGCACCACCGTGAAGCGGACGCTGTTGTCGATGTGCATGCGGCTTGCGCTGATTTCCAGCGGAAAGAATTCGCCACTGCGGCGGCGGCCTTCATGGTGGTTGTCCTTCAGACGGCTGCCCGCGTATTCCAGCACGGAGTGCTCGCTGAGCAGGCCGGGCACCAGCACCTCGGCGGATTGCCCCGGCAGTTCGATGGCGTTGTAGCCGAACATGTCCAGCAGCGCCGGGTTGAAGTTCTCGATGATGCCGCGTTCGTCGATGATCATGATGCCTTCCGCCACGCTCTCGAAGATGGCGTAGAGGCGCACCCGTTGCTCGTTCAGCTCGCGCACGGCGTCGAGGGCGTGCTGGATTTCCATCTGCTGCTCGACCACGGCCCCCAGTTCCTTCAGCAGCGACAGCTGCGCCGGGGTCAGGCTGCGGGGACGGGTATCCATGATGCAGAGGGTACCGACCGGCATGCGTGCGTCGCCGGCATGCAGCGGGATGCCCGCATAGAAGCGGATGCCGAGCGCCGTCACCGGCGGCAGCGCCGCGAATTCCGCCTCGGCGCGGGCGTCAGCCACCAGCAGCGGGGCGTCGCGACGGATGACGGTATCGCAGAAGGTCACTTCGCGCGGCCCTTCGCGGCCGGCCGCGTCCAGGCCGATGCAGGCCTTGGCCTGATAACGTTCGGTATCGACCAGGTTTATCAGCACGATCGGCATGTCCAGGGCGTCGCGGGCGATACGCACCAGCCGGTCAAAGCGCTCTTCCGGCGGCGTATCCAGGATCTGCAGCGCGTGCAGCGCTTCCAGCCGTTCGATTTCGTAATACGGAGCTGCGCTGTCCATCACTCTGTCTCCGCCCGCAGCAAGGTTTTGATGGTATCGCGCAGGTGCTCGTTGCTGGTCTTCGACTTGATCAGCGCCGCCGAAACCTGCCGCGAGATCTGGTTGGGATGTTCCTGCCCCGAGAACACAAGGACGCGGCAGCCGGGCGGAATCAGCTCCAGCAAATCCAGGCCGTTGCCGTCCGGCAGGCTGATATCCAACATCACCAGATCATAGCGGTTGGCGGCCAGCTTTTCCCGGGCTTCGCGCAACCGGGGGGCGTGGTCGTAGTCGGCCAGGTCTTCCACCAGCATGCGCGTGATTTGCAGGATGTCCGGTTCATCCTCGACATGCAGGATGCGCGGCATGGCTTTGCCGTGAATGACCCGGTTCAGGGCGGCCGCCAGCCGTTCGCGGTCCACCGGCTTGTGCAGCCAGTCCAGCACGTGCATGCCCGCATTGCGCCAGCCATGGCCCTCATCGGCGCGGCCGGTGACGATGACCACCGGCAATTCGCGGGTGGCCGGATCGGCGCGCAGGTCATCCAGCAGCAACAGGCCGTCGCGGTCGGGCAGCGTCAAATCCAGCAGCAGCGCGGCATAGGTGTCCGAGCCGACTCTGGCTTCGGCCTCGGCGGCGGTGCCGACAATATCGGCGGCAATGCCGTCCTGAGCCAGCATGGCGGCGATGATGGCCGCGACATCGGGATTGTCCTCGCAGATCAGCACCCGCTGTCCGGTATGCCCGGCGGGCGTGGCGGCGGGGGGCAGCGGCAGCTCGAAATAGAACAGCGTGCCTTGTCCGGGCGTCGATTCGTAATCCACCACGCCCGCGTGCCGGTCCATGATGGCCTTGACGATGCTGAGCCCCAGCCCGGTACCGCCCTTGTCGCGGGTATCCGAGCTGTCGGCCTGGGCGAAGCGCTGGAAGGCGGTCTGCCGGAATGAGGCGGGAATCCCCCGGCCGTGGTCGCGGATGCCGACCCGCAGCCGGTTGTCGTGATCCGTGATGCTGACCTCGACCTCACCCCCCGCCGGGGAATACTTGATGGCGTTCGACAGCAGGTTGGCATAGACCTGCATCAGGCGGTTCTCATCCGCCGACACCGGCCGCTGCGGGCCGTCGTCCAGCAGCCGCAGCCGCACCTGATGCCGGGCCGCGTAGCCTTCGTGCGCTTGCAGCGCCTGGCGGGTCAGCGCCACGATGTCAATCGGCCGCATTTCGAATTCCATGCGACCGGAGGCGATCTTTTCCAGATCGAGGATGTCGTTGATCAGCAGCGTCAGGCGTTCGGCGTTGCGGCTGGCGGTATCCAGCAACTGGCGGGCGCGCGGCGGCAGGCTGTCGGCCGACTTGCCCAGGATCAAGCCCAGCGCGCCCCGGATCGAGGTCAGGGGCGTGCGCAGCTCGTGGCTGACGGTGGAGATGAATTCATCCTTCATCTTGTCCAG
>DASUIL010000128.1:0-8927 GCA_036273075.1 Fluviicoccus sp.
CGCGCACTGGAAAACGCGCGGCTACCTGTTCTGGCGCGGCATGATGCCGGTGTCCGAGGCGCTGCCCTATTCGTGGTACAACACCCCGAACATCCACCTCTGCACCTTCCGCGACTTCGAGGCGCTGTGCGCCGAGAAAGGCGTTGCCATCCTCAACCGCCGCGCCGTCGACGGCGACCAGCAGGGCAGCCTGCTGATGCAGAAGTTCCCCAACATGTTCGGGGAAGTCGCCATCTACCGCGTCACACGGGCAACTGCTTAGTACAGATCCAGCACATCCACCACCGGCGGCACTGCGAAGCGCAGCGGCAGGCCGATCATGCCGACGCCGGAGGTGACGAAGACCTGGAGATTGCCGCGCCGGTAAAGTCCTTGCCGGTAGGTGCCCAAATGGGTGTCTCCCAACAGCCACTCCGTCAGCCAGGGCAGGTAGACCTGCCCGCCATGCGTATGCCCGGCCAGCACCAGACTGCCTTCCGGTAATGGCGGCAGCATGTCGGCGGCTTCCGGATGATGTCCCAGAATCAGCAAGGGCCGGCCATCGGGCCGGAACCCCGGCGGCAGACCCGCACCGTTGGCGCAGGACCACAACTCATTCAGCCCCACCAGCCTGACGCCGCCCAACTGCACGCTGCGGCCCTCCACCGGCACGATGCCGTTTTGGACCAGCGCCGCCTTCAGCTGTTGCCGCAGCGGGGGGCCCGGCTGTTCTTCATCATGATTGCCGGGAACGGAATAGACGGGATGACGCACGGCCCTGAACGCCGCCAGCAACTCCTCCAGCCTGATGCCTGAGCGCGGGTCGAACGTCCAGTCCCCCGCCACCAGCACGGCATCCACATCCAGCTCATTCAATCGGCGGACCAGTTGCCGCATCTGGAATGTGTTGGAAAACTGCCCGTAATGCAGGTCGCTGATCAGGGCCACCCTGAGTTTGTAGCCTGAGTGGATCGTGGTATGCCGGGTCAGCAACAGATTCGGCTCGATAAACCGCGCGTAGATCCCCAGCATCAGCATCAGCGTCATCGCGACCGCCATTCCCCGGGACCACCATCCCTGATGCGCGCCCCGCCAGGCCCACCACAACAGGCACAGCATCAACCAGCTTCCGTAAAGCAGGATGCCCCGGAGAACCGCCGTGCCGGGCATGTCAGACCAGGCCTGCAAGCCGTCATGAACCCCGGCCAGCCCCAGCACCAACGCAGCGACAGCGGTCATCGCCCCGGCAAACCTCAAGCTCAACATGTCAATTCACCGCCAGCCATAAAACCGGGCATGTTATCCACAAACTTATCCACAAAAAATGAATCCAATCCAACAAATACGGCTTATCCACAGAATTATCCACAAGCCATCCCGCACCCCACTTCAGTCCGGTCGCCAAAACCCGCAACGGCGTCTAGAATCGGCTTAACCGAGGAAAAACCGCCCATGAAAAAACTTGTCCTGGCTACCGGCAACGCCGGAAAACTCAGGGAGCTGCAAAGCCTGCTGCTGCCTCTGGAAATCGAAGTCCTCAGCCAGCGCGCGCTGGAAATTACGGACGCGGATGAAACCGGCCTCAGTTTCGTCGAGAACGCCCTGATCAAGGCCCGCCACGCTGCCGCCGCTTCCGGCCTGCCCGCCCTCGCCGACGACTCGGGACTCTGTGTCGATGTCCTGCACGGCGCGCCCGGCATCTATTCAGCCCGCTATGCCGGTCCGGGCGCCGATGATGATGCCAACAACCGCCTCCTGCTGCAAAACCTCCTCCCTTTCCGCGGCAACGGCATCCCGCTGACCGCCCGCTTCGTCTGCGTGCTGGCGCTGGTCCGTCATGCAGAAGACCCGATGCCGCTGCTGTGCCAGGGCGTCTGGGAAGGCGAGATCCTGGCGGCTCCGCAAGGCGCGGGCGGTTTCGGTTACGACCCGCTTTTCTGGTCTCCGGAGCATCATGCCTCCAGCGCCGCGCTCGACCCGGCGCGGAAGAACCGCGTCAGCCATCGCGGGCGGGCCATGCAGGAACTGCTCAAACAGTTGCAGTTGACCCGCAGTACGGGGTAAAACATGATCAGCCGAATATTTTGTCCTGCCTGCGCCCGGCACGAGAACCGTCCGGCATCAGGCCCGGCCCCAAAACGAACAAGCACCCTCCAGGGATAGACAATATGCCATCAAGAAAACTGACCCCGATCCTGTTGCTGGCGCTGGCCTTGCCCGCTGCGGCGGACGATGTGCTGCAACAGGCCGCCGCCCTGCTGGCGCAGCAGAAACCCGCCGAAGCCCTGAGCCTGCTGGCCCCCCTGGAGGAAGAGCGCGCGGGGAATCCCGACTACGACTACCTGCTGGGTCAGGCGCTCCTGGAAAGCGGTGATCCGAGCAATGCCGTTTTCCCCTTCGAGCGCTGCCTCAGCGTCGCGCCGGATGACGGCCCCTGCCGCGTCCAGATGGCCCGCACCCACCTGGCCATGGGCGAGACCGCCAATGCCCGCGCCGAACTGGAAACCATCCAGACCCATAACCCGCCTCCCCAGGTCAAGGACATGGTCAACCGCTTCCTGGGCGTGGTTTCCACCCGCGAGAAGCAGGAAAAGCAGTTGCTTACCGCCTTCGTGCAGGCCGGCGCCGGTTTTGACAGTAACGCCAACGGCGGCACCAGCGCCAGCCAGATCGCCATTCCGCTGTTCAACAACCTGGTTTTCACCATTCCCGCCAGCTCGCAGGCCTTGGACAGCCCCTTCCTAACCCTGCAGGCGGGTGGCGCCTTCCAGTATCGCAACTCTCCCAAGCTCACCACCTTTGGCGACATCGGTTTCAACAGCCGCACCTACACGGATGAAAGCGATTTCAGCAACCTGATGCTGGACGGCAATCTCGGCGCAGCCCTGCGTCTCGCCAGCGGCATGGTCAGCGGCAAGCTCAGCCTGCAAAACATGTGGCTGGGCGGTGATAATTACCGCAATGTCTTCGGTATCGGCGGCCAATTCCAGAAGGATATCGGCATGACCGGACAGGCCGCCCTGTTCACGCAGATCAGCCAGCAAAGCTACGACAGCCAGGGCGCCCGCGACTCGACACGCTACAACCTGGGCGGCGCCTGGTCGCAAGGCCTCGATATGCGCTACAGCCCGGTCGCATTCGCCAGCCTCTATGGCGGGTCTGAAAAGATGAAGGACTCAGCATCGGATCACTTCGGCAATGACTTCTTCGGCGTGCGCGGCGGCGGCTCGCTCACTCTCAGCAACACCCTGCGCCTGAACAGCTCGCTCAGTTACGAATCGCGCAAGTACGACGCCAACTACCCGGGCGGCTTTGATGCCCGCGACGAGAGCCAGGTCGACTTCAGCCTCGGCGCCGCCTTCAAGTTGCGCCCGGCGCTGACGCTGCAGCCCAATTACAGCTTTACGCACAATACTTCGAATGTTGATCTTTTCGACTACGACCGGCATGTCGTCAGTGTCGATCTCCGCTATGACATGTAACAGGGAGTCAAGAACATGAACCGCAGACCCAAGCTTCTGAACCCGCAAGGATTGCTGGCCGCCATGGTGGCCATGACATTGTCGGGAGCCGCGCTGGCCGAAACCGCCGGTCGCGTCAACTTCGTCACCGGCGGCGTTGTCGCCGTCAGCAGCGACGGCAGCAAGCGCACGCTGACCCGCGGCGACTTCATCAACAGCGGCGAGCGCATCGAGACCAACAAGGGCCGGGTGCAGATCCGCTTCACTGACGGCAGTTTCCTGTCGCTGCAGCCCGAAACGGTTTTCGGCGTGGACAGCTACACTTTCTCGAAAGCCCAGCCGGATGCCGGTTCACTGCTGTTCAACTTCGTGCGCGGCAGCATGCGCACCGTCAGCGGCGCCATCGGCAAGGTCAATCGCGCCAATTACCGGGTGAAGACCCCGGTCGCCACCATCGGTATCCGCGGCACCGGCTACTCCGGCCGCTTCGTCAACGGAGTACTGCTGGTCAGCGTCAGCAAGGGCATGGTCAACGTCGCCAACGACATGGGTAACAGCAATGTCGGCACCGGCCAGACCTTCCAGGTACGTGACGGCGAGGCGCCCGCGCCCGCGCCTGCCAACACCACCGCCGGTGGTCGCGCCGACCAGCCGCAATCCGACCGCTCGGACAACCAGGACGACAACGCGGATGATCAGGACAGCGGCGCCGGGAATCTGGCGGACAATGCCGGACCCGACAGCTCAGGGGACACCGGACTGATTGCCGGGGAACAGGTGACCGACAGTGGCGGTAGCATCATTGATGTGATTACCGGTTCCGGCCCGGTTCTAAGCGATACTGTCACGACCACCGTCAACGGCCAGCCCGTAACCGAGCCAATCTATTCACTGGCCACCTCACTGCTGCCCTCACTCTCCGACGGCGGACCCGCTCAAAGCTCCAACATCGCGGCGACTTTCAACCAGACCGATTATCGCGGCGGCCTGCAGACAGTCGGGTTTGTCGGCGATACCACCAACAGTACCGGCATCAGCGCGGGGACAGCCGCCATTGTCAACGTCCGCACCCGTGTCGATGCCGCCGGTAACGGCATCAGCTTCGGCGAGTGGACCAATGGCAATCTAGACCTGACATCGTTCGGCTCGCCCTTCCAGCACACTTTGGCCGCCAACCAGTTCCTGCCCTACATCATCGGTACAACGCCGGGATCGATCCCGTTGCCCGGCAGCAACACCTATGTACGCTACAGCCTCAGCGATGCCTCGACACCCCGGGTCATGGATGGCAGCAGCCTCGGCGGCAGGCTCACCCGCCTGACCATCGGCCTTGACCTGTCCAGCACCTTCCTGGCCGATATCGACATGGGCCTGGAACTGGGCAGCGCAGCCGCCGGCAACCTGGCGACCTACAATACCTCCGGACAGGCCGTGACCGCGCAGGTCCAAGGCAACGGTCTCAGTTTCAGCGGCTTGCTGACCACCAGCGCCCAAGACTCCAACTGCGTGAGCGGTTGCCTGACCTCCATGGACGGCTTCTTCACCGGTTCACAAGGCCAGACCATGGGCCTCGTCTATGAAATCAGCGGCGCTCAGGGCTCCGGTATCCAGGGCGCGGCCGTTCTCGACCAAACGGCATCCTTCACCATCCGGCCGGTGCTCAGTGAAGTCCCGGTCTACAACTTCTCCAGCCCGTTCCAGCGCACGGACGGCCTGTTCCACACGCTGAATGTCGCCGCCACCTTTGACAGCGCCTTTGGCCTGGAGCAAGGGCGGTTGTTGAGCATGCACGAAGGTGATGCTCCGTTCTTCAGCGTCGGCACCGCCAAGGCCGTGTCCGTCTATACCGATCCGGACCTGCGCTTCAGCATCGGCGAATTCAATCTCGGCACCGTGAATTATGACGGCTACGACTCGGCTCTCGACCTCAAGAGCCCGATGAGCTACATCGTCGGCCTGAGCCCGACGAACCTGCCAGCCACCAATGCCAAGGTGACCTACGATCTGCAAACCTCGGGCAGCTTTGCCTCGACGCCGCGCTTTGCGCAAAGCTCGACCCTGGCCACCTCACTCGACAAACTCTCCCTGACCCTGAACCTGGGCGAGGGCCTGATGGATGTCTTCCTGCAAGCCAGTACCGGCACCGGGACGGGCAAGACCACCTACACCGCCAGCCGTTCCGGCTACAACTTCCCGACGCTCGTCAACGCAGGCGCCATTCAGTTGGAGAACGGCGACCTGGTCGCCACGGCGACCGGCGCGGACACTTCCTGCAACAGCAAGGCTGGTGGCGGCTGCGATACCCGGCTGTCGGCCTTCCTGATGGGCAACGATAGCGAGATGCTGGGGGTTTCGTGGGCCATTGAAGAAATTTCCGGCAGCAACCGCCTCACCGGGGTCGCCGCACTGGGACAAAGCGCCAACACCCCCGTTACCGGGAGTTTCCCGGCCATGGTCTCCGGCGACTCGGTCACCCCGGCCTTCAGCGGTGTCTTCACCACGGACAACCTGAGCAGCTTGGGCGGAGCATTGATGAACGAAGCAGCTGTCACCGCCGTCTTCAACCAAGCCAACGGCAGCCTGCTGGCCGCCCAATATATCGATGACAGCGACGGCTCGGTTCACACCTACGGTCAAACCGTCACCCAGGACCGCCTGGCGGTTGCCGATGTCGATCACTACAAGGGCACCCTCAGCTGGGGCCGCCTGTACGGCCTGAACGCCAACAGCACCGCCAGCTTTGACAGCACCGGCGCAGATGACGAGCTGGATCTCCGCGCGGATCCCGCGCTGGGCCTGAGCCTCCCGGATGTCAGTAACAGCCTTCACTACATCGTGGGCCAGCGCACCGACCCGACCGTGCTGGCCGGGGTTACCGCAACCGTCAGCTATGACCTGATCGGCGGGACGAATCCCACGTCGGTGAATCGTTCAACCCAGGCAGTGGGCACGCTGGACTCCGGCAACCTGAGCATCAACTTCGGCACCGGCGCCACGGCGCTCAGTCTCGGCATTTCTCTGCCGATTTCGGGCAGTTCCCCGGCTGTCCTGAGCATGTCTACAACCGGCACCCTCACCGGTAACCGGTTGAACTTCCAGGACGCGGTGGTAAGCCAGAATACCGTCATCAATTCCGGCGCACCACTTTGCCCGACGGCCAGCTGCACTTGGCAAACCGGCGGCTTCCTGGCAGGCAGTCTGGGGGAAATGGCCGGTATCGGCTATCGTGTCAGCCTGGATGCCAATGCCGGCGCCCAGCCTGATATCGTGACCGGGACTGCCGGCTTTGAGACCCTGACTCCGCCCGGCGGTCCGGCGCTCTAAGGAAGCCTGACATGAAAAAAGCGCCCGAGGGCGCTTTTTTCATACCTGTGTTCAGGCGGGCGGCAAGGTGGCGCGAATACTCTCGCGCTGCAACATCCGGTGGTGAAAGGCCGCCAGCTCCGGAAACCGTTCACGCCAGCCATACTCCGGAAAGCGCAGGTCCAGGTAACCCAGGGCGCATTCCAGCGCAATCTGCCCCAAATCCGGTGCGGCATCCGGGGCGGCGGGCAACATGACTACGGCCGCCGCCAGCCCGCGATCCATCTTGAGCATCTGCCGCTCGATCCACTCCTCGCTGACCTGTTCCCGGGGTCGCTTGCGCTCCAGGAATACTGTTGCGGCGGCATCCGAAATACCGTCAGCCAAAGCCTCCATCCGGCGCACGGCAATACGCCGCTCCGGCTGGTCGGGAATAAAGCAGGGGCCGGCCGCCAGTTCCAGATATTCGGCAATCACCCGCGAGTCATAGAAACTTTCACCGTCGGGGTTGAGCAGTACCGGCACCTTGCCCAAGGGATTGAAATCAGGAACCCGGGTCTCCGCATTCCAGGGAATGTCCACCACCAGTTCGAACGGCAGCCGTTTCTCCAGCAGCAGGATCCGCACCTTGCGGGCAAACGGGCTGGTCAGCGAAGCGATCAGTTTCATCAGGCAACTCCAAAAAAAAGCCCGCAAAAAATCTGCGGGCCGGGGGATCAAACACTGTGCGGGTTACTTCTTCTGGCCGCGTTCCTTGGAAATCAGGTAGTTGACGACCTGCAGGACCTTGCCATCCTCGCCGGACACCACATACTTGCCGTTGACCACCACCGCAGGAACACCGTCCAGCTGGTATTTCTGGGCCAGCGACTTGGACTGCATCACCTTGCCGGTCACGGCAAAGGAATTGAACATGCTGCGGAACTTGGCCTGATCAACGCCATAACGACCGTAGAAGGCGGCCAGCGAGTTCTCATCAAAAACCCGCGCCTTGCCTTCATGAATCATGTTGAACAACGGTGTGTGGGTTTTTTCCACCAGGCCCTGCCCCATCAATTCGAGAGTGTAGAAGCCACGGGCGCTGCCCTCCCAGACCGGATTCAGGGAAGCCGGGGTACGGATGAAATTGACATCGGCGGGCTTGGTCTTCAGCCAATTGGTGATGAAGGGATCAAGACGGAAGCAGTGCGGACACCCGTACCAGAAAAACTCGCGCACCTCGATCATTCCGGGCTTTTCAACGGAGCCCGGGGATGACAGCCGGGTATAGTCCTTGCCTTCTTCAAACGCGGCGGCAGCGGCCATTACCGGCATGGCCACGCACATCATCACCAGCGCCAACAGCTTTTTCATGATTACTCCGATTCTGGGCAGTCACATTTCAGTGCCTGGAAGCATATCCCAGCGCCGGGAATCCCGGCATGGCTGGTCTGTGCATAATTTGTTGCGTTCTGTGCGCCAACAAAAACGCCCCGGTAATGGGGCGTTTTGCGGACCTAACCGGCTCAGTGCAGACCGGACACGTAGTTGGCCAGCTTCTCGATGTCCTTGTCGGACAGCTTGGCGGCAACCATCTGCATGATGCCCAGTTCGCCGGCCTTGGCGGCGTCATTGACGCGCTTTTGCTCCGCCGGGACATTGTCATCACGGCCGGCGGCGCGGAAGGCGATCAGCTGCGCCTTTACGTAATCGGCATGCTGGCCGCCCAGCTTGGGGAAGCCAGCCAGTGAATTGCCGCGACCGGCCGGGCCGTGGCAGCCAGCGCAGGGCGTCACGCCGCGCTTGGCGTCGCCGCCGCGATACAGGTGCTCACCGGCCGCGATGGTGGCGGGATCCGCCAGGTTGACACCGGCTTTCTGGCTGGCGAAATAGGCGGCCAGATTGGCGATGTCCTGATCGGTCTTGCCCATGGCCATCGGCTGCATCAGGGCGTTGATGCGGCGACCGTCGCGGAAGTCCATCAACTGCTTGGCGAGGTAGCGCTCGCCCTGTCCGGCCAGGCGCGGGAATGTGGGCGCGGCGCTGTTGCCGTCAGCTCCGTGACAAGCGGCGCATTGGGCGGCCATCATCTGGCCGGCGGCGGGGTCGCCCTTCGGCATGGGAGCGGCATGAGCCAAACCGACAACCAGTCCGGCAACGAGGGCAGCAAGAGACTTCTTCATAACGACAGGTTCCAGACACTTA
>DASUIL010000129.1:0-2835 GCA_036273075.1 Fluviicoccus sp.
TCGTTTGTCGCCGCTGGGTGTTTTTGTGGGGTATAAGGCCATCTTAGTAACCCCGCCGTATTTTCTCAATGCCGCATTCCAAAAAAACCGGATGAATCAGCCGCTTGCCGCCGACTGCATGCCCTGCAGGCTTTGCGACAGTGTCAGGGCGTGATGGTCGGACAGGCTGGAAATGAAATCCAGCATGTGCATCAGTCCCAGGTACAGGTCGTCGTGTTGCAGGCTGTGGCCGCCCAGCAGTTGCTGCAGGCGCTGCTGCTTGAACGAAAGCGGCTGCTGACGGTAGGCGGATGCTACCAGTTCCGAGAATGAGTCCAGCAGCGAGTGCAGGCTGGCGTAGGCGGCCAGTTCCAGTTGCGCTTTTTGCGGGTGATTGAAGATGCGTTCCCGGGCCAGCTGCTTGGCGGTGTTGATGCCCTGTGACAGCGCCGGTGAACAGTAATCGAGCAGGCTGCCTTCCAGTTTTCCTTCCAGCAATAAGTCCTGATGGTCGGCGAAAGCGTCGGTCACGGCATTGACCAGCTTTTCGATGGCCTTGCCGCGCAGCGCCGCGATCTTCTGCGGTTGAGAGCCGGGCTGGCGCAGTTCCGGCGGCGAGGGCAGGTCGTCCAGCAGTTGCAGGAACAGGGGTTCCACTTCCTCGTAGCGCAGCATGCCCAGCGTGATGCCATCCTCCAGATCGATCAGCGTATAGCAGATGTCGTCGGCGGCTTCCATCAGGTAGGCCAGCGGATGACGGCACCAGCGGTATTCGCCCTGCTGGATCAGTCCCAGCTGTTCGGCAATGGTGGCGAGGATCTGTTTTTCGGTGTGGTAGCAGCCGAATTTGGCGCGTTTGTGGCTGGCGACGCCGCCGGTCAGCGGTTGCGACAGCCACGGATATTTCAGGTAAGCGCCGAGCGTGGCGTAGGTCAGACGCATACCGCCCTGACCGGGGTGGTATTCCAGCTGGGTGAGGATGCGCAAGCCCTGGGCATTGCCTTCAAACTGGCAAAGGTCGGCGGCCTGGGCGGGCGCCAGCCAGGCGATCAGCGAGGATTGCCCGGCGTGCAGGAACCAGTCGCGGATGGCGTATTCCCCGGCGTGGCCGAAGGGCGGATTACCGATGTCGTGGGCAAGGCAGGCCGCCTGGATGATGGCGCCAATGTCGGCCGGATTGATGCGTTCGGGCAGGCGGTCGCGGATCTTTTCTGCCGCCAGCATGCCCATGCTGCGGCCGACGCAGGACACTTCCAGGCTGTGGGTCAGCCGTGTGTGGACGGTGTCGTGCAGGGAGAGCGGATGCACCTGCGTTTTCCGGTTCAGCTGCCGGAATGCGCCGGAGAAGACGATGCGGTCGTAATCCTTGTGGAAGGGGCTGCGCGCGGTTTCGTCGTGCGCCTTGCGGCTGCCCAGACGGGCGGGGTTGAGCAGGCGTTCCCAGGACATGGGCATGGAGCGGATTCCGGTAATGGGCTGCGGCCTATTGTCGGGATTTTCGGGGCGGGCGCAAGCAAGGCGGCGCCCGCCGGTCGGGGTTTCCGATCATTTCCACCACGGGTAGACCGGCGGCATGTCGCTGGCCTTGCCGGTATAGTGCGGGTCGCGCTTTTCCAGGAAGGACTGAACCCCTTCCTTGCCATCACCGAGACTGGTGTAGAACATCGCCAGCGAGTCGATGCGGTGGGCTTCGATCGGGTGCGGTTGCGCGGCGTTGCGGTACATCATCTGCCGGGCGAAGGCGATGGCGACCGGCGAACGGTTGGCGATGAATTTGCGGGCGAGGGCGTAGGCTTCCGGCAGCAACTGCTCCGGCGGCACCACGGCCTTGACCAGCTTGCCGCGCAGC
This sequence comes from Fluviicoccus sp., assembly GCA_036273075.1. Taxonomy (GTDB): domain Bacteria; phylum Pseudomonadota; class Gammaproteobacteria; order Pseudomonadales; family Moraxellaceae; genus Fluviicoccus. Next base: position 1,829 of record DASUIL010000129.1, read on the forward strand.
GCTTCCTGGGCGTCGAGGATGTCGCCGCTGTAGACCCACTCCAATGCCTGCTGGATGCCGACAATGCGCGGCAGGAACCAGCTGGAGCAGGCTTCCGGCACCACGCCGATTTTGCCGAAGACAAAGCCGATCCGCGCCTTTTCCGAGGCGAGGCGGATATCCATGGCCAGCGTCATCGTCGCCCCGATGCCGACCGCCGCGCCGTTGATGGCGCCGATTACCGGCTTCTTGCAATCATAAATGGCCAGCGTGACCCGGCCGCCGGTGTCGCGCACGCCGTCGTGAATGGCAGGGTCGTCCAGCCGGTCGTGCATGTCCGCGACGGTGGGACGCTGGCTTTCATCCAGACCGAAAACGTTGCCGGGCTTGCTGAGATCCATGCCCGCGCAGAAGGCGCGGCCGGCGCCGGTGACGACAATCGCGCCGACGTCGTCATCCTCGCTGGCGCGGCGGAAGGCGTGTTCCAGCTCGTTCGCCATTTCGACGGTGAAGCTGTTGAGCTGGTCGGGGCGGTTCAGGGTCAGGGTGAGGATGCGGTCGGCAATCTCGTAGCGCAGGGTCTGGTAATCCATGATTTTGTTATCTCGGTCAGAAAACGGTGCATCTGTTTAGCATTGTTGCAGGCGGCGGGAAATGGCATTTCGGGTCGTCCGGACTTCTTTTTGCCGTCAATTGTCGGGGCGGAGCATTTGTGGTCAAATCCTTGCCATTCTTCACTGACAAGACCGAGCCGACTCCATGAATGTCCTGATTGTGCATGCCCATCCCGAACCCCAATCCTTCAACACGGCGATGAAGTCGCTGGCGGCCGAGACCCTGACGGCCGCCGGCCACGCAGTGGAAGTGTCGGACCTGTATGCGATGGCCTGGAATCCGGTGGCCTCGGATGCCGATTTTTCCAGCCGCAAGAATCCGGACTACATGACCTATGCGCTGGAGCAGCGCCATGGTTATGAGTCGGGGTCGATTGCGCCGGATATCGCCGCCGAGATCGAGAAGCTGAAACG
>DASUIL010000130.1:0-3562 GCA_036273075.1 Fluviicoccus sp.
GAGACGCGCTGGAGCGACGGGCCGCTGACCCGCGCGGTGCGCGACGGCGGCATCTGCTATCTGGACGAGATCGTCGAGGCGCGCAAGGACACCACCGTGGTGCTGCATCCGCTGACCGACGACCGCCGCATCCTGCCCATCGAGCGCACCGGCGAGACGCTGGAAGCGCCGCCCGGTTTCATGCTGGTGGTGTCGTACAACCCCGGCTACCAGAACGCGCTGAAAAGCCTGAAACCGTCCACCCGCCAGCGTTTCCTGGCCCTGCAGTTCGGCTTTCCGCCGCCGTCGGTCGAGACCGAGATCCTGATCGCGGAAAGCGATGTCGACCCCGCTACCGCCAAGCGGCTGGTGGCGCTGGGCGAACGCCTGCGCCTGCTGGCGCGGCAGGATCTGGAAGAGGCCGTCAGCACCCGGCTGCTGGTCTACGCCGCCAAGCTGGCGGTGGGCGGACTGCCGCTGGCCGCCGCCTGCGAGGCGGCGCTGGTGGAGCCGCTGAGCGATGACCCTGCTGTCCAGTCCGCCCTGCGCGAAGTGGTTCGCGCCCAGTTCGGCTAAGGCCATGAACGAGCCGTTTGAGCTTCCTCCGCTGGCGGTGCAGGCGGCGGCGCTGTACCTGCTGAACCTGTTGCTGCTGCCTGGCCTGGCCTTCGGCGCGCTGCTCTACCTGTGGTGGCGTCACCGTGTGTCCGCCACGCCGCTGGATCGCGGTCATCTGGCCAACGCCGTGCGCGGCAGCCTGCTGGCCGGGGCGATGCTGGTGGGAGTAACGCTGCTGATCCTGCTGCTGGGCGGTTTCGGCCAACCGGCGACCTGGGTCGTATTGATTCTCTACGTGGTGACGGTGCATGCCGCCTTTGTCCTGATCGGGGTGCTGATGCTGGTGCGGGCGCTGGCCGGTCAGCCGTTCCGTTTTCCGCTGGTGGGGGTGAAAGATGCGTCGTGACCTGCCGCCGTTTGCGCCGCCGCCGTCGACGGTGAAGGTGCAGCGCCTGCGCCGCCTGACGCAGGCCGGTTTCTTCCTGATATTCGTGTTCGCGCCCTTGCTGAACCTGTTCCGTTTCGATCTCGACGCCGGGCATTTCATCGTATTGGGGATGCCGTGGACGCTGGGCATCGACGATTTCACCGCCCACCGCATTTCCGGCGCGCATCTGGCGCTGAACCTGCTGTTGCGCGGGGCGCTGCCGATCGTGCTGGGCGTGCTGGCGGTGCTCTATATTTCCTGGCGTTTCGGCCGTATCTATTGCGGTTGGCTGTGCCCGCATTTCTCGGTGGTGGAAACCATCAACCAGACCATGCGCCGCGCCATCGGCCGCCAGAGCGTCTGGGAGAAGCAGCCGCAACCGGCGCGCAATCCCGACGGCACGGTCACCGAACGCGACGCGATCTGGTGGCTGGCGGTGCTGCCGCTGGCGGTGGGCTTCGCCTTCCTGTGGGTGATCAGCTTCATGAGCTATGTCTGGGCGCCGTGGCCGATCTGGCACGGGCTGTTCCACGGCGGGCTGCCGCGCTTCCAGCAGATCATCCTGGCGGTGGGCACCCTGGCGTTCTCGCTGGAATTCCGGTTCGCCCGCCACCTGTTCTGTCGGTTCGCCTGCGCCGCCGGGCTGTTCCAGAGCCTGGCGTGGATGGGCAACCGCAAAGCGATGGTGGTGGGTTTTGAACGCGGCCGCGCCCCGGAGTGCGCCGGTTGCGAGTCGGAATGCGACAACGCCTGCCCGATGCGGCTGAAGCCGCGCAACGTCAAGCGCATGATGTTCAGCTGCGTGCAGTGCGGGCAATGCCTGAACGCCTGCGCCCACGTGCACAAGGACAATCCCGACGGCCCGCTGCTGCACTGGGTGCATGAAGACCGCGCCGGCGACGAGGCCTCCTTCAACACGCGGACGGCGAAGCAGGGCGAACGCAACCGCATCCCGGTGACGCCGGTGCGGGAGGACTGAGCCGTGGAAGAATGGATCGGCGGGATCTGGGACAAGGTGGTGCGCCGCGCCGCCCATCGCGGCTTTCCGGACGCTGCCGTGACGCTGGAATCGATGCGCGAGGTGGTGGGGCCGTATTTCCGGGCGGTGGGCGGCGATGCCGGGGTGGCGTTGAAGTCCGGGTCGGCGGCGGCACACGGGGCGCGGCGGCGCTGGCTGGAACGGCTGGCGGGGACGGGCGAACGGGTCGATCTGGCCTGGCAGGATGCCGAGGCGCTGTACCTGCCCGACACCGTCGACACCTTCGCCGAGCCGGAACTGAACCGCGAACTCTATTTATGGCTGGCGACGCTGGCCGCCTTCAGTGTCGGCGATGACGAACCTGATGGCTGGGCACGCAATGTCCGCGCCACCCGCGCCGTGCTGGACGCCCTGCCGGGTTGGCAAGGGCGTTACCGTCGTCTGGTTGAAGCCTGCCTGGCGCTGCGTGCGCCGCCGGAATCGCTGCCCGATGATGAGGCCGCGCTGGAGCGCGCCGTGCGTGAACAGTTGCGGCATCCCGAACGGGACGCGCCGCGCCCGGCGGCGAAGCGCCCGCACTGGCCGGTGCCGCTGTGGCTGCGGCCGGAGATGCCGCCGGTGGTGCGTGAAGCCGCGGGGACGCCGCCCGGCGAACGCGAGACCGGCGGCGACGGCCCGCGCGAGGACGATGACAACCGCCGTCGTTTCGCCGCCGAACGCGTCGACATGCCGAAGACCGAGAACGGCATGCTGCTGATGTTCCGCGCCGAGAGCATTTTCACCTGGGGCGAATACGTGCGCGTCAACCGTCCCACCGAGGACGACGAGGACGGCGACAACGCCCTGATGCGCGCCAAGGACATGGACACGCTGTCGGTGGCCCGTGACGGCAAATCCGGCAAGAGCCGCGTCCGTTTCGACCTCGACCTGCCCGCCGCCGACATCGACGATACGCCGCTGGGGCCGGGCATTCCCTTGCCGGAATGGGACTGGCGCAAGCAGCAGTTGCTGCCGGATTACTGCCGCTTGGAACCGTTGTTGCCCAAGGCTGAACCCTTGGCTGCGCTGCCGCCGGAATTGCGCGCGCCCGCCGCTTCGCTGCGCCGCCAGTTCGAGGCGCTGACGCCGCTGCCCGCCTGGCGCGGCAGTTCACTGCAGGGCGAGGAACTGGATCTGGACGCCTGCCTGCGTTTCGCCGCCGACCGGCTGGCCGGGACGGTGGCCGAGCCGGGACTGTGGCGCGAGCGCATCCCCGCCAACCGCTCGCTGGCCTGCCTGCTGTTGGCCGACCTGTCGCTGTCCACCGATACCTGGGTGGGGCAGCGCCGCGTCATCGACGTTATCCGCGACAGCCTGTTCCTGTTTGCCGAGGCCATGTCCGCCACCCGCGACAGTTTCGGCCTGTACGGCTTTTCCTCGGTGAAGCGCCAGCATGTGCGCTTCCAGTTGCTGAAGGATTTTTCCGAACGCTATGACGCCACCGTGCGCGGCCGCATCGCCGCCATCAAGCCCGGTTTTTACACCCGCATGGGCGCGGCCATCCGCCACAGCACGACCATCCTCAAGGAACAACCGGCCGAGCGCCGCCTGCTGCTGGTGCTGACCGACGGCAAGCCCAA
>DASUIL010000131.1:0-2014 GCA_036273075.1 Fluviicoccus sp.
AGCGGTGCAGCCACCTGGTCGCGGATGGTCCACATGCCGAAATCGGAAGAGGTCAGGCCCACCGTCGCCGCCAGCGAACTGGACGTCATCGCCAGCGGCCCGCCGCCGACCAGGATGGTTCCCGGCTGGGTCGCCACCGCACCCACCAGGGTCGCCCCGTTGGGTGCGGGGCTCCCCAGCGTGAAGATGCCGTTCTGGGTGGTGCCGCCCGGCCCGGCGGTCACCGTGGACGTGCTGACCCCGCCGCTGGCGGTGCGGGTGAAATCCACCGGCGTCATCAGCACGGTCGGAAAGGCCGCCTGCGTGGACACATGCAGGGTGGGTCCGCCCGTGGAGGTAAAGGTGGCGCCGGGCGGCGGCGGTGAAGAGCCGCCACCGCCGCCGCAACCGGCCAACAGGGTCAGCGCCATCACGGCGGGCAAGGCATGCACTCGGGAAGCGGCCATGGGATACTCCTTTTTTATCGTTTTCATACCGCCTGAAGGCGTCATGCCGGGGCGGGCAGCCGTCAGGTTCAGGAAGGCGGGGATGGGTTGGCTTCTTCAAATCCTTCCGGCAGGGACACGGAAACGGATTGAAGATTCTTTAAACAACCGTGAGGGCTACAATGAACCCTAATCATCAGGCTGTCGAGGAGTAAAACAGCGGTATTGCAACGGCGCGACAGCTGTCCGGCGCCTGTCGGTGGGTCAGCGCCCCGGCAGGCGCTACACTGATGCCAAAACCGCATCTGGAAACCGTCATGACCCCCGCTTCCCCCGCCGCCCTGCCCCCGGAATTCCGCCTGCACGCCGACTTCCGCCAGCGGGTGGTCATCCGTCCCGAGGACTACCGCTGGGTGCCGTCGCCCCTGCCCGGCGTCGAACGGATGATGCTGGACCGCCTGGGCGCGGAAACCGGCCGCGCCACCTCGCTGGTGCGCTATGCCCCCGGCTCGGTGTTCCGCGAGCACCTCCACGACGGCGGGGAGGAATTCCTGGTGCTGGAGGGAACGTTCTCCGACGAACACGGGGACTACCCGGCGGGGACCTATGTCCGCAATCCGGTCGGCAGCCGCCATGCGCCGTTCAGCCGCGATGGCTGCACCATTTTCGTCAAGCTGCATCAGAGTGATCAGGAGGATCGCGAGCGGGTGGTGATCAACCGTCACAGCGCGCCGTGGCGGCAGGGACTGGTGCCGGGGCTGGCCGTGCTGCCGCTGCATGAATTCGGCGCCGAGCACGCAGCGCTGGTGCGCTGGGCGCCCGGCACGCGCTTCACCCCGCACCGCCACTGGGGCGGCGAGGAGATCCTGGTGCTGGAAGGGGTATTCGAGGACGAGCACGGCCGCTATCCGGCCGGCAGCTGGCTGCGCAGCCCGCACCTGTCGATGCATGCGCCGTTCAGCACGGAAGGCTGCCTGATCTGGGTGAAGACGGGGCATTTGCCGGAGTGAAACGGCCCTGCCCCGCAGATCCATCCGACTTACGCCCGCCGCCGGATCATTCAAAGAACTTGAAGGGGTTCGGTTCCTTCTGGTCCTTGTCCCGGTATTTCGGCAACTGCAGCATGCGCGTCATGCCCATCATGTTGGCGTAGGGGCCCTTGCCTTGCAGGAAGTTGATGGCCCAGGTCGGGGAGACTCCGCCCGGATCGATAAAGCCCTCGGACTCCAGCAGGGTCTTATCCTTGCCGACGGGCGTGAATTTGACAGTGTAGTCCTCCGACTCCATGCGGACATAGGGGGGTTTGGGGGGGAGGAAATCCGGTTGTGACTTCATGCGGATCAGCACATAGGGCCGCGACTTGGTCATGGGCTCGATGACGGCGCGCATGATGACATCGCGGTCCGGCATGCTGACCGGAGCGTCATGCACCATGTAGAAAATGAATTCCTTGTCAGAAACCTTTTTCAGCAGCTTGGACTCCAGGGTGGTGAAGTACCATTTGCTGTAGTTCTCGACATCCGCCTGCAGCCGCGCCAGGTCTTCAACCGGGTAGTTGAACATGGCCTCCACCTTGAACGAACGGATGT
>DASUIL010000132.1:0-2413 GCA_036273075.1 Fluviicoccus sp.
CCAGCAGGTCCAGCGCCTGGATCTCGGTGGTGCCTTCGTACAGAGTGGCGACGCGGGCGTCGCGCGCCATCTGTTCCATGCCCCACTCGCGGATGAAGCCGTGGCCGCCGTAAATCTGGATGCCGTGCTTCGCCGCCTCCAACCCCAGTTCGGTCAGCACCGCCTTGGCGATGGGCGTCATCAGGCCCAGCACGGCATCGGCGCGACGGCGCTGCGCCTCGTCGTCGTTGCCCAGCAGCACGTCTTCCTGCGTGGCCAGCCAGTACACCAGCGCGCGCCCGGCCTCGGTAAAGGCCTTCTGCGTCAGCAGCAGCGTGCGCACGGCGGGGTGGACGACAATGGGGTCGGCGGGCTTGTCCGGGCACTGCGGGCCGGACAGCGCGCGCAGCGCCAGCCGGTCTTTGGCGTAGGCCAGCGAGGCCTGCCAGGCGGCTTCCATGCCCGCCACGCCCTGCAAGGCTACGCCCAGCCGGGCGGAGTTCATGAACAGGAACATGTAGCTGAGGCCCTTGTTCGGCTGGCCGATCAGCGTGCCGGTGGCGCCGTCGAAATTCATGACGCAGGTGGCGGAACCCTTCAAACCCATCTTGTGCTCGAGGGAACCGCAGCTGACCGCGTTGCGCTCGCCGAGGGAGCCGTCGGCGTTAAGATGATGCTTCGACACCAGGAACAGCGAGATGCCCTTGGTGCCCTTCGGCGCGTCCGGCAGACGCGCCAGCACGATGTGGACGATGTTGTCGGTGAAGTCGTGTTCACCGCCGGAGATGAAGATCTTGGTGCCGGTGATGGCGTAGGTGCCGTCCGCACGCGCTTCGGCGCGGGTGCGCACCAGCCCCAGGTCGGACCCGGCGTGCGACTCGGTCAGGCACATGGTGGCCAGCCATTCGCCGGACACCAGCCTGGGCAGGAAGTCGCGCTGTTGTTCCGCGCTGCCGTGATGCACCAGCGTCTTGATCGCCCCGTGGTTGAGGCAGGGATACATGCCCCAGGCGCGGTTGGCGCCGCCGATCATCTCGTTGCAGGCGGCGGCCAGCGTGGCGGGCAGGCCGGAGCCGCCGCGCTCCACCGGCTCGGCCAGCGCGCCAAGGCCGAGTTCGGCGTACCGGGCGTAGGCCTCCTTGAAACCCGCCGGGGTGCGGACAACGCCGTTGTCGAAGGTGCAGCCTTCCTCATCCCCGGAGCGGTTGATGGGGGAAAGCTCGTTTTCGTTGAACTTGGCGGCCAGGGCCAGGATGCTGTCGAGGGCGTCGCGGTCGGTGTCGGCGAAAACGGGCAGGCGGCGGTAGCTGTCCTGAACGTTGAGCAGTTCATGCAGGACGAAATTCATCTCGCGCAGGGGAGCGGTGTATTGGGGCATGTCGGTAATCCGGGGAGGGGTTGCGGCAGGGGGAATGGCGGGGGAAATTAACGTGAATGTTTATTCGTGTTCAAGTCGCGTTGACCGTCATGTCGGCTGACAATCATCCGTCACTCACCCCGCACATGCTCGGCATACCGGTTCAACCCCCGCATCACCAGCTCATACGGCCACGAAAACTTGCGCTGGAACCAGTACCCCGCCGCAATATCCGGCGAGGTGAAGACCATATATTTCCCCCGCTCCACCCCGCGCAAAATGGCGGCCGCCGCCTGCTCCGGCGACACCGCATGCTTCTGGAAGCGCCCGGTCAGCGCCTGCATCCGGGGATCATCGCGGTCCACCCCGACGATGCGCACCGTCCGCACCAGCCCGGTATCCACCGCCCCCGGACACACCAGGCTGACCCGGATGCCATGCCGGGCCAGATCGTAACGCAGCACCTCCGACACCCCGCGCAGCCCGAACTTGGAGGCGCTGTAGGCCGCATGCCACGGCAGCCCGAACAGACCCGCCGCCGAGGACACATTGACGACCGCACCGCCACGACCCGCCCGGATCATCGGCGGCACGAAGCACTCCATCACCTGGATCGGCCCCATCAGGTTGACCTCGATGCAATCACGCCAGTGCCGGTGTTCCAGATCCTCGATGCGGCCCCAGATGGAAATCCCGGCAATGTTCATCACCGCATCGACACTGCCGAAACGGGCGTGGATCTCGTCCGCCATCGCCTTCACCGCGTCGTAATCTTTGATATCGGCGGCATGCAGGAATTCCACCCGGCCGCCCCGGGCGCGGATAGCCGCCGCCGTGCGTTCCAGGTCGTCGGCACGGATATCCGTCAGCAGCAGGCGCGCCCCCTGCCTGGCGGCGGCCACCGCGACCGCCTGACCGATGCCGCTGGCCGCGCCGGTGATGAAACACAGTTTGTCGGCCCAGAAAGTGCGCTCGCCCATGATGGAATCCCCGTTCGGTGTGGCTGATGTCGCCATTCTGCCGCTCCCGTTCATCGGGGCCGTTACCTGAACGGGACAATTATGGTTCCTGATCGGG
>DASUIL010000133.1:0-13431 GCA_036273075.1 Fluviicoccus sp.
GGGCTCGACATCCCTTATTTTTGCTGGCACCCCGCGCTTGGCAGCGTGGGCGCCTGCCGCCAGTGCGCGGTCAAGCAGTACGCCAATCCGGAAGACAAGCGCGGACGCATCGTCATGTCCTGCATGTCGCCGTCCACCGACAATACCTACATTTCGATCGATGACGAGGAAGCCAAGGCCTTCCGCGCCACCATCGTCGAGCTGCTGATGACCAACCACCCGCACGACTGTCCGGTCTGCGAAGAGGGTGGCCACTGCCATCTGCAGGACATGACGGTGATGACCGGTCATGATCGCCGTACTTACCGTTTCACCAAGCGCACCCACCAGAACCAGGATCTCGGCCCGTTCATCAGCCATGAGATGAACCGTTGCATCGCCTGCTACCGTTGCGTCCGTTACTACAAGGACTACGCTGGCGGCGAGGATCTGGGCGTCTACGGCGCGCATGACAATGTCTATTTCGGCCGCTCGACGGACGGCACGCTGGAAAGCGAGTTTTCCGGCAACCTGACTGAAGTCTGCCCGACCGGTGTCTTCACCGACAAGACCCACTCCGCCCGCTACAACCGCAAGTGGGACATGCAGTTTGCTCCCAGCATCTGCCAGCAGTGTTCCGTCGGCTGCAACATCAGCCCGGGTGAGCGTTATGGCGAACTTCGCCGTGTCGAGAACCGTTTCAACGGTTCCGTAAACCATTATTTCCTGTGTGACCGTGGCCGCTTCGGCTATGGCTACGTCAACCGCAGCGACCGTCCCCGTCAGCCGATGATGCGTGAAGGCGCGGAGCTGTCCGTGGTGTCCGTGGATGAGGCCCTGGATTCCGCCATTGCGGCACTGCGCGGCAAGAAGCTGATCGGTATCGGTTCGCCGCGCGCCAGCCTCGAAACCAACTTTGCCCTTCGCTCGCTGGTCGGTGAAGCCAACTTCTCGACCGGCATCGCCGCAGTCGAACAAGCCTGCATCAATCTGGCCCTGCAAGTGCTGCAAACCGAAGGCATCGAAACTCCGAGCCTGCGCGATATCGAAAGCAAGGACGGCGTGCTGGTGCTGGGCGAGGATGTCACCCAGACCGCGCCGCGAATCGCACTGGCGTTGCGCCAGTCGGTGAAGAACAAGGCCGTGAAGCTGGCCGCTGACCGCAAGACCGCCGTCTGGCAGGATCTGGCGGTCAAGAACATTGCCCAGCACGAGCTGTCGCCGCTGTTCATTACCAGCTTCAGCGGCACCCGGCTTGATGATGTCGCCACCGGTGTCTGCATGTCCACGGTTGATGATCAGGCGCGTATCGGTTTTGCCATCGCCCATTGCATCGACGACAATGCACCTGCTGTTGACGGACTGGACGCTGAAGCGCAAGCCTTTGCACGTCAAGTAGCGGATGCACTGCTGGCCGCTGACAAGCCGCTGGTGGTGGCCGGAACTTCCGCTGGCTCCCAAGCCCTGATCCAGGCGGCGGCCAACATCGTGCAAGCCTTGCAGCTCAAGGGCAAGCAGGCCGCGATTACCCTGACCGTTCCGGAAGTGAACAGCCTCGGTGTCAGCCTGATCGGCGGTCTCAGTGTGGAAGAGGCGCTGGAGTCCTTGAAGTCGGGTCAGGCCGAAATCGTCGTCATTGCCGAAAACGACCTCTATCGCCGTGCCCCCGCCGCGCTGGTCGATGCCGCGCTGGCGAAGGCCGCCAAGGTGATCGTGCTGGATCACCAGCAGACCGCCACAACCGCCAAGGCCCATATCCTGATGTCGGCCGCCAGTTTTGCCGAAGGCGACGGTACGGCCGTCAACAATGAAGGCCGCGCCCAGCGTTACTTCCAGGTCTACGACTCCAGCTATTACAAGCCGGAACACCAGATCAAGGAAGGCTGGCGCTGGCTGCACGCCATTCATTCCGGTCTGGATTACCGTGATATCGATTGGACGCATCTGGACGACGTGGTCTCTTCATGCGCTGAAGCCATTCCGGTTCTGGCCGGCATGGTGCAGGCGGCTCCGAACGCCTCTTTCCGCATCAGCGGTGTGCGTCCGGCCCGCGAACCGCGCCGTTACAGCGGCCGTACCGCCATGCGCGCCAAGCTGAGCGTGCATGAGCCGCGTCAGCCGCAAGACGGAGACAGCGCGCTCGCCTTCTCGATGGAAGGTTATGTCGGACCGAAGAATGATGCCGCGTTGACTTCTTTCGCCTGGGCTCCGGGCTGGAACTCTCCGCAAGCCTGGAACAAGTTCCAGGATGAAGTCGGCGGCCACCTGCGCGCCGGTGATCCCGGCGTGCGGCTGCTGGACAGCGCGCCGCGACATGCCGGCGGCTATTTCAAGACCATCCCGGCGGCTTTTGCCCCGCGCGCGGAGGGCCTGAATGTCCACCTGCTGCATCATATCTTCGGCAGCGATGAATTGGCCGCTCGCGCAGAGGTCATGACCAGCCGCATTCCCGATGCCTGCATTACGGTGTCGGCGGAAGATGCCGCCCGCTTGCGCCTGAGCGATGGCCAGACGGCCATTGTCAGCGTCAACATGAAACTGGTGAAGATTCCGGCCCGCATTGATCCGGAACAGCCTTCCGGTACGGTCGGCGTCATTGCCGGCGTGTCCGGCCTGCCGGTTCTGCAGGGCGGTGAATGGCTGCAAGTCAGCGGGGAGGGTGTCTGATCATGGAACAGCTCAACAGTTTCATTCTGCAATACATCACCCAGGAAACGCTGGACATCATCCTGTCGGTGATTAAGTCGGTCATTATCCTGCTGGCGACCGTGATCACCGCCGCGCTGCTCAGCTTCATCGAGCGCCGGCTGCTGGCGTGGTGGCAGGATCGTTACGGTCCGAACCGCGTCGGCCCCAACGGGATGTTCCAGATCGCCGCAGACATGCTGAAGATGTTCTTCAAGGAAGACTGGACACCCGCATTTGCCGACAAGATGATCTTCTTTCTGGCACCCGCGATCGCCATGGCAGGCATGCTGCTCAGCATGGTCATCGTGCCGATTACCCCGACCTGGGGTGTGGCGGATCTGAACATCGGCATTCTCTTCTTCATGGCGATGGCCGGTTTGTCCGTCTATGCCGTGATGTTCGCCGCCTGGTCGTCGAACAACAAATACTCGCTGCTCGGCGGCGTGCGCGCCACGGCCCAGACCATCAGTTATGAAGTCTTCATGGGCCTGGCCCTGATGGGCGTGGTGGTTCAGGCCGGTTCCTTCAACATGCGTGAAATTGTCGAAGCACAAAAGGACTGCTGGTATGTGATTCCCCAGTTTCTCGGCTTCATCATTTTCGTGATTGCCGGCATCGCGGTGACCCACCGTCATCCCTTTGACCAGCCCGAAGCCGAACAGGAGCTGGCGGACGGTTACCACATCGAATATTCCGGCATGAAGTGGGGCATGTTCTTTGTGGGCGAATATGTCGCGGTGGTGGTGATTTCCGCGCTGATCGTGACCCTTTATTTCGGCGGCTGGCAGCCCCTGCCGTATCTGGACTTCATTCCGTCCTTCTTCTGGTTTGCCGGCAAGACCGCCTTCTTCATCATGATGTTCGTGCTGGTGCGCGGTTCGCTGATGCGCCCGCGCTATGACCAGGTGATGACCGCCGGTTGGCTGGTGGCGCTGCCGTTGACGTTGCTCAACCTGCTCGTCACCGGCGCCATGGTCCTGTTGTTCAGCCCCGTCAAGCCCGGTTAACGGAGAGAATTTGAAGATGAAAAACGTGATTGACGGAATCTGGAGCCAGGTGCGCAGCATGGTCATGGTGTTCAGCCATGGCTTCCGCAAGCGCGACACCCTGCAATACCCGGAAGAGCCGGTCTATCTGCCGCCGCGTTATCGCGGCCGCATCGTGCTGACGCGGGACCCGGACGGACAGGAGCGCTGTGTTGCCTGCAACCTGTGCGCGGTGGCGTGCCCGGTGGGCTGTATCTCCCTGCAAAAGGCGGAAACCGAGGATGGTCGCTGGTATCCCGAATTCTTCCGGATCAACTTCTCACGCTGCATTTTCTGCGGCATGTGTGAAGAGGCTTGCCCGACCACGGCAATCCAGCTGACGCCGGATTTTGAAATGGCCGAGTACAACCGCCAGAACCTGGTGTACGAAAAGGAACATCTGCTTATTTCCGGCCCTGGCAAGTACCCGGACTACAACTTCTACCGTGTCTCCGGCATGGCGATTGCGGGCAAGCCCAAAGGGGCGGCCCAGAACGAATCGCAACCGGTCGACATCAAGTCACTGTTACCCTGAGGCCGCACTTATGGAAATAGCATTCTACATAGCGGCGGCGGTAGCCATTCTGGCGACCCTGCGGGTGATTACCAACGCAAATCCCGTGCACGCGCTGCTCAACCTGATCATTTCCCTGCTGGCGGTGGCGGTGATCTTCTTTACCTTGGGCGCGCCGTTTGCCGGAGCACTGGAAGTGATTGTTTACGCCGGCGCCATTATGGTGCTGTTCGTCTTCGTGGTGATGATGCTGAACCTGGGTACCCAAGTGGATGCCCAGGAACATAAATGGTTGCAACTGCGTGTCTGGGTGGGTCCTTCGGTTCTGGCGGTTGCGTTGCTGGCGGAGATGGTCTGGATTCTCACCCAGCCTTCGGGCGCGCAGCTTGGTCATACGCTGGTGGACGGCAAGCAGGTCGGTATCGCCCTCTTTGGTCCTTACCTCCTGTCGGTCGAACTGGCGTCGATGTTGCTGCTGGCCGCTTTGGTAGCTGCCTGGCATCTGGGCAAGCACGACGACCATGAGGACCGCCAGGCCCGTCGTGTCGCCGAGCGCCTGCATGCCGAGAGCCTCCATGCCCATGATCATGTAGAAGGGGGTCACAAATGAACGGAGTTCCTCTTGAGCACGGACTGGCGGTTGCCGGCATCCTGTTCACGCTTGGCCTGGTTGGCGTGATGGTCAGACGTAACCTGCTGTTCATGCTGTTGTGCCTGGAAGTCATGATGAATGCCGCCGCACTGGCGTTCGTGGTGGCGGGCAGTCGTTGGGGGCAGCCGGACGGCCAGATCATGTTCATCCTGATCCTGAGCCTGGCGGCCGCGGAGGCCAGTATCGGTCTGGCGATCCTGTTGCAATTTTACCGCCGTCATCATTCCCTCGATATTGATGCGGCAAGCGAGATGCGCGGATGAACCTACTCTATTTGACATTTGTCTTCCCTTTGGTGGGGTTCCTGCTGCTGTCGACGATCCGCAGCCGCCTGTCTGAGAACCTGGCGGCCGTTATCGGTGTCGGTTCGATGGGCCTCGCCGCCTTAACGGCCTTGTACGTCGGCATCGACTTCATGGGCATAGAAGGGCAGGGCGCCTACCGTCAGGTGCTCTGGACCTGGATGCAGGTAGGGGATTTTGCCCCGGCCTTCGGACTGCATCTGGACGGATTATCGCTGACCATGCTGGGCGTAGTGACCGGCGTCGGTTTTCTTATCCATGTCTTTGCCTCCTGGTATATGCGCGGCGAAGCCGGTTACGAGCGGTTCTTTTCCTACATGAACCTGTTTGTCGCCAGCATGCTGTTGCTGGTGTTGGGCGACAACCTGCTGCTCGTGTATCTGGGCTGGGAAGGTGTCGGCCTGTGCAGCTATCTGCTGATCGGCTTCTATTACCAGAACAAGGCCAACGGCGAAGCCGCCATCAAGGCGTTTACCGTGACCCGTGTCGGTGATGTGTTGATGGCCATTGGCCTGTTCATCATTTACCACCAGCTGGGCACGCTGGATATTCAGGAAGTGCTGGTGCGCGCGCCGGAAGTCTGGAAGACCGGCGACTCGATGGTGACCCTGGCCGCCCTGATGCTGCTTGGCGGCGCGGTTGGTAAATCCGCCCAACTGCCGTTGCAGACCTGGTTGGCGGACGCCATGGCCGGTCCTACCCCGGTTTCGGCACTGATCCATGCCGCTACGATGGTGACAGCCGGTGTCTACCTGATTGCCCGCACACACGTGCTGTTCATGATGGCCCCCGATGTGTTGCAGCTGGTGGGCATGATCGGTGCGGTCACCCTGGTGCTGGCCGGTTTCGCCGCCCTGGTGCAAACCGACATCAAGCGCATCCTGGCCTATTCGACCATGAGCCAGATCGGCTACATGTTCCTCGCTTTGGGTGCGGGCGCCTGGAGCGCCGCCGTTTTCCACCTGATGACCCACGCTTTCTTCAAGGCGCTGCTGTTCCTCTCGTCGGGCGCGGTCATTATTGCCTGTCACCACGAGCAGAACATCTTCAAGATGGGCGGCCTATGGAAAAAGATTCCGTTCGTCTACGCCTGCTTCCTGATCGGCGGCGGCGCGCTGGCGGCCTTGCCGTTCCTGACCGTGGGCTTCTACAGTAAGGACGAAATCCTTTGGGATGAATTTGCCACCCAGCATTTCGACCTGTTCTGGGCCGGTGTGATCGGAGCATTTTTCACCTCCATCTATACCTTCCGGCTGATTTTCATTGTCTTCCATGGCAAGGAAAACACCCACGCCCATGCCTTGAAGGGCGTGACCTACTGGATGCCGCTCAGCATCCTGTTGGTGCTGTCGACGGCTGTCGGAGCGCTGATCCAGCCGCCGCTGGAAGGAGTGCTTCCCGCCCTGAACATCACCGCCAATGAGGAAGCCCGTCACTACGTCGAGTTGCTTTCCGGGGCCGTGGCGCTGGTCGGCATCGGTCTGGCGGCGTTCCTCTTCCTGGGTGAGCGCAAGCTGGCCACCGCTATTGCCCAATCCGGGCCGGGGCAGGTGCTGTCACGCCTGTGGATGAGCGGTTGGGGCTTCGACTGGATCTATGACAAGCTCTTCGTCAAGCCTTACCTGTTTATTGTCCATATCAACCGGCACGACATCATTGACCAGGCGATCGGCCTCATTCCGCGTCTGGCCAAGAAGGCGCATCACGGTGTCAGCGTCACCGAGAACGGCCGCCTGCGCTGGTATGCCGCGAGCATGGCCTTTGGCGCCATTGCCGTGCTGGCTGCCCTGATTTTCCTGAGCAGTACTTTCAAAGGATAAAGCCCGATGATGACCGATTTGATTCTTCCCGCTCTTATCCTGATCCCGTTTATCGGCGGCCTGCTGTGCTGGCAGGGCGAGCGTTTGGGTCTGGGCCTGCCACGCTGGGTTGCCCTGCTCAGCATGCTGCTGGTGTTCCTGCTGTCGCTGCAAATCTGGGCCGAAGGGAATTACAGCCTGCCCGCCATTGGCGCGCAAACCACGCAATGGCAGCTTGAATACCAGGCACCCTGGATCCCCGCGCTGGGCATCAGCGTGCATCTGGCGCTGGACGGCCTGTCATTGCTCATGATCATGCTCACCGGACTGCTGGGCTTCATGGCGGTAGCCTGTTCCTGGAGTGAGATCCAGCGCCATGTCGGCTTCTTTCACCTGAACCTGCTCTGGAGTCTGGGCGGCGTGATCGGGGTCTTCCTGGCCATCGACATGTTCCTGTTCTTCTTTTTCTGGGAAATGATGCTGGTTCCGGTCTATTTCCTGATCGCGCTCTGGGGACATTCCGGTGCGGACGGGAAGAGCCGTATCTATGCCGCCACCAAGTTCTTCATCTTCACGCAGGCCGCCGGCCTGATCATGCTGATCGGCATCCTGGCCCTGGTTTTCATCAATTACTCGCAGACCCACGTCCTGAGCTTTGATTATCACCATCTGCTGGGTACGCAGATGTCGCCGTCGGTGGAAATGGCGCTGATGCTCTGTTTCTTTGTGGCCTTCGCCGTCAAGTTGCCGATCGTTCCGTTCCACTCCTGGCTTCCGGATGCCCACGCACAGGCTCCGACGGCGGGTAGCGTTGACTTGGCCGGTATCCTGTTGAAAACCGCCGCCTACGGCATGCTTCGTTTCGCCTTGCCGTTCTTCCCGAACGCATCTCTGGAATTCGCGCCGATCGCGATGACCATGGGCATTATCGGGGTGTTCTACGGGGCCTTCCTCGCCTTTGCACAAAATGATGTCAAGCGCCTGATCGCCTACACCAGCGTTTCCCACATGGGCTTCGTGCTTATCGGCATTTATTCCGGAAACCTGCTGACCATGCAGGGACTGGTGATGCAGATGCTGGCGCATGGTTTCTCAGCCGCCGGCCTGTTCATCCTCTGTGGCGAACTCTATGAGCGTGTCCATACCCGTGACCTGCGCGAGATGGGCGGGTTGTGGGGCAAGTTCAAATACTTGCCGGCCATCATGATGTTCTTCTGCGCCGCTTTGCTGGGCATGCCCGGCACCGGCAATTTCGTCGGGGAATTCCTGATCCTGCTGGGCGCCTGGAAGGTGTCGCCGCTGATCACCATCCTGGCGACGTCCAGCCTGGTGCTGGCGGGCCTGTATTCCCTGATCCTGATACACCGTGCGTTGTTTGGCGAATCGAAACATGAGGCCGACATTCCCGACCTGAGTCCGCGTGAAATCGCGATCATGGTCAGCCTGATGGGAATCCTGCTGTTCCTCGGGTTGTATCCGCAACCGGTGCTGAACACCTCCCAATCGGCCATGGCCGGCATTGAACAGATGTACCAGTCGGCTTCCGCCGCTGCTCCCGTGCCGTCCGTCATGACGCCAGAACTGCGCTGAGGTCATCATGAATCTGACTATTGAAAGTTTGTTGCCCTTATTGCCGATTATCCTCAGCAGCCTGACGGCGATTGCGGTGATGCTGGCCATTGCCTTCGGACGCAACCACTGGTGGAACGCCACCCTGACGGTGGTTGGCCTGAACATTGCGCTGGCAGCCACGATCTGGCTGGCGCTGACCCAGCCGCTGGCCCCGCAGATGGTGACCCCGTTGCTGGTCGTGGATGCTTACGCCTACTTCTATATGGCCTTGATTCTGGCCGGAACGCTCGCCTGCTGCACCTTGGCCCATGCCTACATGGAGGGCTACACCAGCAACAAGGAGGAGATCTACCTGTTGCTGGCGATTGCCGCCACGGGAGCGATGGTGATGGTGTGCAGCCGTCACATGGCGTCGTTTTTCATCGGCCTTGAACTGATGTCGGTGCCGGTTTACGGCATGGTGGCCTATACCTACCAGCGCAAGCGCTCGCTGGAAGCCGGGATCAAGTACATGGTGCTGTCCGCGACCGCCTCGGCATTCCTTTTGTTCGGCATGGCGCTGCTTTATGCCATGACCGGCACTCTGGAATTCCAGGGACTGGCCCAGGCCACCACACTGGAGTTGGTGAACAGTCCGTTGTCGGTGATGGGTGTCGGCCTGATGCTGATCGGCGTGGCCTTCAAGCTGTCGATCGCCCCGTTCCATCTCTGGACACCGGATGTCTATGAAGGCGCCCCGGCTCCGGTCGGCGCATTCCTGGCCTCGGTCAGCAAGCTGGCCGTGTTTGCCGTGTTGCTGCGTTGGCTGATCGAAACGCCTTCGGCCTATTCCATGGCCCTGCGTGATGTCATGGCCGTGCTGGCAGTGCTGTCGATCGTGGTCGGTAACGTTCTGGCGCTGAACCAGAACAACATCAAGCGTATTCTGGGTTACTCCTCGATCGCGCACCTGGGTTACCTGCTGGCGGCGGTGGTTTCCGGCGGGATCCTCGCCATCCAGACCGTGCAGATCTACCTGCTGACCTATGTCGTGACTACGTTGGGAGCCTTCGGTGTCGTGACACTGATGTCCAGCCCGCTGCGCCATGACGATGCTGATGCCTTGTTCAACTATCGTGGCCTGTTCTGGCGTCGTCCGATCCTGACAGCCGTCATGACCGTGATGATGCTGTCCCTGGCCGGTATTCCGCTGACGGCCGGCTTTATCGGCAAGTTCTTTGTGATCATGACTGGTGTGAAGGCGGAAATGTGGTGGTTGATGGCGGCGGTGGTGCTTGGCAGCGCTATCGGCCTGTACTATTACCTGCGCGTCATGGTGACGCTGTACATGGCGACTCCGGGCTTGAAGAAGCACGATGCACCGTTGAACTGGGGTCAGCAGGCCGGTGGAGTGATGGTGCTGATGATTGCCGGTCTGGTGCTGCTGCTGGGTGTCTACCCGCAACCGGCGCTGGTATTGGTAAATATCGTGTCGAGAACCCTGCTGGGCGGTTGATCCGGCCAACAGTTAATGAAACAGCCTCCTGCGGGAGGCTGTTTCATTTCTGGCGTGGCGAAAAATGTTTTATAGTCTCCCTCATGGAAATTACCCTGACCACCCCCGCGATTCTGTTTCCGGCCATTTCGTTGCTGATGCTGGCCTATACCAATCGCTTCCTGGCGCTGGCCAGCCTGATCCGCAATCTTCATGCCCACCACGAACAACGCAAGCATGATGCCCGCTACCGGGCGCAATTGCAGAATCTGCGCAAACGTAACCGTCTGATAAGGCGCATGCAGACCTGGGGTGTGTCCAGCTTTGTACTGTGCGTCGCCTCAATGCTGTGCCTCTTCTTTGGCAATGAGTTATTGGGGCGCTGGGTTTTCGGCGGAAGCCTGACGGCGCTGATGGTATCGCTGGTTACTTCGGTGGTTGAAATCCGCATCTCGCTGGATGCGCTGGAAATCGAGCTATCGGATCTGGATGCCGAGGCGGAATAGTCCGTTTCCGCCTCAGTCAGAGCCGATTCATTTCAGCAAAAAGCTCCTCAACGAAATACCGCCGTATTCATAGCCCTCATAAATCCATTCGAGGCTGTCCGTGGGCAGACGCGCACCGGTGACGTACAGCAGTGGCCAGTAATGATCCTCACTGGGTACCGATAATCGGGCATCACCATCCTGTGCGGCTCGGGATTGGGTCAGAAAAACATTATCACCAATCTCAATGGCCTTCTTGACGGCAAGATCATAGCGTTGCGCCCATGGAAAGCTGCTTTCAGGCTGCCGCCAATCCAGTTCGCGGAGGTTATGAACAATGTTGCCGCTGGCGACGATCATGAAACCTTCATTACGCAGTTCACGGAGGTTTTCTCCCAGCGCCAGATGCCCGGCGCGGTCAAGACGCACATCGAGACTAAGCTGAACCAGAGGCACATCGGCATCCGGCCACAGATGCTTCAGCACCGTCCAGACGCCATGATCGAAGCCCTGATCCGGCATTGCCTGGATGGAGCTGTTCAGCTGCAACAACCGCCGGATCAATTCGGGAGAAGTGCGCGGTTGATAGCGGATATCGTACAAGGCATCCGGAAAGCCCGAGAAGTCAAAAACCTGCTTGGGCTGAGGGGCGGTGGTTATCGCCAATCCGCGTGCTAACCAGTGCGCGGAAATCACCAGCGCGCCCTTGGGACGGGGCAGGCGCCTACCCAGCGCTTGCAGGCTTTGCGTAAAGGCATTGTCGCGGATCGCATTTTCCGGAGAGCCGTGGCCGATGAAGAGGGCAGGGGCGGGAGTGTTCATGGTTCGACGTCCGGGGCTTGGATTGATAGGCCCAGAGTAGGCGTCGGAGGCATTGCTAGCTAGTCTCGGTATCGCGTTCGCGGTGTTTCCCCAATGGGAACAGGAGCGATAGACAAGGCTTCGCCGGGTTGTTTGCAGATTCGGGGAGGTTGCAGGGGGATAAAGGGAGAAGCTGAAATGGTGGGTCGGCCGGGATTCGAACCCGGGACCAACGGATTAAAAGTCCGCTGCTCTACCGACTGAGCTACCGACCCAATCAAGACATCAGCAAGCTTGCGTTGCTGAGGCAGTGCATTTTACGGATTTCATCTGTTTTTGCAAGTTTTTTCCACCGAAAATCCGGGAGGCGTCCGGCAGTCGGACAAGAAAAAAGCCGGTAAACCGGCTTTTTTCTCAACAGCGCGTTATCAGAAACGATAGGCGCCGTTACCAATGTTTTCCCAGATTTCCGGGGTCAGCGGCTGGTAGTGGTCAGTACCAGGCAGCCAGACAAACAGCGGCTCCTTGTGCGACTGGTGCGGATCGAAACCTTCTTTCTTCAGATTGTTCTTCTGGTACTTGAAGGTGCCGGTCGTTTCCATCTTCTGCTGCTGGCGCAGGAAGACGGGCACGGCATACGGCGGCATTTCACGGCGCAGATGCTCCAGCAGGTGGGCATAGTCAATGTCGATGCCTTCGTGCGGAGTAATGGCGGCCATGCCGGCGCGGCCGTTGGTGTTGGGAATCTCCACGCCGTAAACCACAGCTTCAGCGATCGAAGGATAGGAGCAGACCAGGTTTTCCACTTCCGTGGTCGAAACGTTCTCACCTTTCCAGCGGAAGGTGTCGCCCAGACGGTCGACAAATTGCGCATGACGGAAGCCGATGTCACGCACCAGGTCGCCGGTGTTGAAGTAACGGTCGCCCTTCTCGAACACATCGTGCAGGATGCAGGCTTCGTTCTTGGCGGCGTCGGTGTAACCGTCAAAGGGTGTGCGCTCGGTGATCTTGCCGACCAGCAGGCCCGGCTCGCCCTTGGCAGCCTTGATCATGAAGCCATCCGCGCCGCGGATCGGCTTTTCGTTTTCCTTGTCGTACTTGACTATGGCGTACGGCAGCGGCGAGAAGCCGACGGTATTGTCGAAGTTGAAGATGTTGTTGAAGCCGATGTTGCCTTCCGAGGAGGCGTACAGCTCGTAGACTTCATCGACGCCATAGCGCTGCTTGAACGGGCCCCAGATGTTCGGGCGCATGCCGTTGCCGACCATCTTGGTGACGCGGTGGGCGCGATCTTCAGCCTTGGCGGGAACTTCCATCAGGTAGCGGCACAGTTCGCCGACATAACCGATGGCGGAGGCGTTGAAGCGGCGGACATCTTCCCAGAACTCACGGGCCGAGAACTTGCGACGGATGGCGAAACCGCTGGCGCCGTAAATGGCCGCGCCCCAGCACACCACCATGCCGGTGGCGTGGTAGAGGGGCAGGGTGCAGTACATGATGTCGTTCTTTTGCAAGTCCATCACCGAGCCGAAGACACCGTAGGCCTTCATCCAGCGGCCGTGGCTGAAAATCGCGGCCTTGGGCATGCCGGTGGTGCCGGAAGTATAGATATAGTACAGACCGTCGCTGTAATAGACGTTATTGGTCGTCGGCGGGTTGTAGCTGGGAGCGCTCTGCAACTCGATGGCCAGGTTGCGGAAAGTCTCGGGGGCTTCACCGGCTTCCTTCAGCGTGTCCTGATCGGCCAGCCAGTAGATGCGGTCGGACGGAATGCTCAGGTCACCTCGCACTTCCGAGAAAGAGTCGACCAGTTCCGAGCCGATGATGGCCATTTTCGGCTTCACCAGATTGATGCTGTGCGTCAGCACCTTGCCGGTCTGGGATGTGTTGACCATGGCGGAAATGACGCCGATCTTGGCCAGACCGGTGGTAACAGCCAGCAATTCGGGACGGTTTTCAATGAAGACGGCAACCACGTCGCCCTTCTTCAAACCCTGCGCCATGAAATAGTGGGCGACGCGGTTGGCCCACTGGTTGAACTGCAGGTAGTTCAGGTTGGTGTCCTTGTAGAGGACCGCCGGACCGTAGGGATTCGCCTTGGTGGCCTTTTCGATCGCCCAGCCCAAACCGCCGGCCTTGG
>DASUIL010000134.1:0-22280 GCA_036273075.1 Fluviicoccus sp.
CAAGAGATTCAGGAACGGAGTTAGGTTCAGTTCCTCCTGGTGCTGATGTTTTGATCGCATGATCAATTCCTCAATAAGGGCGGCTGTTTTTCTTGATGTTATTCAGCCTGACCGCGAATCTGACGGAACACGTTGAGGAGCTTGACCGAAGCCATTTCCAGGCTTTCGATCGATTCGCTGGTGCGGCTTTGCAGGTAAGCGGCGGCAAGCAGCAGCGGAATGGCGGCGCCCAGACCCAGAGCCGTGTTGTTCATGGCCACGGCGATGGAAGCGGACAGCATGTCGCCCTTCTGGGCCGGATCGGCGTTGGCGACAGCGGCGAACGCCATGATCATCCCGTGCACGGTACCGAGCAGGCCGATCAGGGTGGCGATGTTGGCGAATGAGGAGAGGTACGGTGTACGGGCCTCAAGACGCGGCATTACTTCCATCAGGGCTTCTTCCATCGCGGTTTCAACATCTTCAACGCGGCGGGCAGTCTTGTTGCGGGTCAGGCCGTATTCCAGAATGCGGCCGATTTCGGTTTCATTGTCCTTGACCTGCTTCAGGGCCTTGTCCAAGTCGCCTTTCTGGATCGACGGGAATACTTCATCCCAAAGCGCCTTGTTCGACGCCTTGACGCGGATGAAGAACAGAATGCGTTCGATGGCGATGGCGAAACCGATCAGCATGATGATCAGCGTCGGATACATGAAGAATCCGCCGTCCTGAATAAAACGAATAAGTGACGACATGGTAAGTACTCCTGGTTGGTATTTTAAAAATTCACGTTACGGTGAAGTGGTGGGAAGCGCCTGAAGGGCCCGGGAAAAATCTACTTCGCGCCGGACAACCTCGCGATCGACGGGGTCGATGGACTCATTGAGCACCGAAGCCTCCAGTGCATTCTTGGGAAGCGTGTTCTCCTTGTCTTTCCAGGGAACAATGTTCAGCTCCAGGGGCGCATCCTGACTCCCGATGATATCCAGACCTTCCTTGACATCAACTTCAGCAGCTGCACTCTGGCCGGACTTTGCCGGCTTTACAGGCTTGACGGCTACCGGAGATGTCGGTTTGGCGGTTGCAACCGGACGCTTGACGGGCTCCGCCGCCATGGCCTGTCCGGTTATCAGGGCGGCAAATAGTGTGGCCGTGATGACATGTTTCATGGTTTCGCGCCCTCGGCGGAAGGTGTCGTATCGGGAGCCGGCTCGGTAGGGGCAGCAGAAGGCTCAGATGCCTGAGGTGCTTCTCCGCTTGCAGGTGCGCCATTTGAGGTAGCATCGGGAGCCGCATCGGGCGTCTTCGCCGCTTCCGGGGATGGCTCCTCGGTGATTTCCTCGCTCACCGCTTTCTTTACGGGCGGCTTGTAAACCCCGGTCCGCTTCTGCAAGTCAATAATCCATTTCCCGACAGCAGGATCCGGCTGGGCCTGCAATGACTGATAAGCCTCGTAATGCTGGAGGGCAGCCGGCAGATCCATCAGGTAGAGATCACAAAGGATAGCAAGATTGAAGTGTGCCTTGCCGTATTTCGGGGACAGGGCGATTGCCTTCTCGTAGGCTTCGCGCGCCGCCTTGAAATGCCCCAACTGCTTCTCGGAATAGCCTGTCAGGTTCCAGGCATAGGGATTCTTGTCGTTGATGCCAATGGCCTTCTTGAGCAACAGCAGCGCTTCGGCCGGATTCTTCTGCTGCAGTCGGATCAGTGCCTGGTTCAGGGTGGGGCCAGCGAAGCCGGGAGCCTTGCCTTGGATGTCATCCAGAAGGGTGAAGGCTTCATCAAGGGAGCCGGATTTCATCAGTCCCAGCGCGCGCACATAATCCGGTTGCAGGCTGCGCGCCAGGGTTTTCTGACCTTCGTCGGCAACCACGGAAAGCTCGGGACCCTGTGAGGTGTCGGCTGCGGCCGCAGCAGCTTTGCCCTGGCTCTCCTTGGACTTTATTTCGCCCTTGGCGGCGCGCTCCCGGGCAAGTTTCTCCAGATCGGGCTCGCTGCTGATTTCTTCAGCCGTTGGCGCTGGCACCTCGGCAACCGCGGCGGGGATCGGGGCGTTTTTTACGGTCGAACAGGCGGTAAGCGCCGCGCCTGCCGCCAGCAGGCAGATTCCGGAGGATTTCCGGGCCAGACGGCCCGCGTCATCAATAAATTTCATCGATCGAGTCTTCCAGTTGCTCGCGCTTGTTGTAGCGTCCGGGTGAGAGTTCTGCGAGGGCGTCGAAACTCTTCTGGACATAGCTGTCATAGACTTCCTGCTTCACCAGATCCGTATTGATGGTGTGAATGGCGATAGCTTTGTCTGACAGCGGTTCGGCCTGTTCTTCCAGCAGGATCGTGTATTGTTCCAGCTCAAGGTCGCTGAGGCCCTTCGGCCGTTCACTCTTGACCAGGTCATTGGCCATGAGCCGGTAGATCTCGCCCTGCTGGTAATTGGCGGCCGTTGTAAATTCGGCCACACCAATGGCTGCCACCTTGTTGTAGGCGGCGAGGGCGGACTGCATGGCTTTCTTCTTGAGCAGGATGCTTTGCTTCAGCGGCTGCTTGATCGGGGTCGAAACAAAGGCATCATAAGCTGGCTGGCTTAGTTTGAAATTGGCCAGCGCGCCGAAATAGCGGATGCGCGGCGATGCGGAAGCGGCCTGCTTCTCGTAAAGTTGCGCCAGCGACTTCAGCGCGGCGTTCTGCTCGGGAACCTGCTGGCGGCTGACAGCACTGGTATAGAGCTTGAACGTCGCCTCGCCGCGCAAGTCGGCAGGATTGGCGGGATCGCCGGCGTATTGCTTGTAAATACGCAGGGCTGCGTCAGGTTGCTTGCCCTTCTCATACATTTCGGCAGCCAGCCACAGCGCCTCGCGGGCGGCTTGCGGACTCTTCTTTTGGTCCCGGGCGGCTATGGCCTCGTATTGCGCGGCGGCATTGGGGATGTCACCGGACTTCTCGTAAGCCAGCGCAAGCTTCTCGGGGATGGTCACCGATAACGGGCTGTCCGGATAACGCTGTTTGAAGGACAGTAGGACGGGAATAGCTTCCTTGTACTTTTCACCGTTCAGCAGCACGGCGGCCGCATCGAAGTCTGACGATGTCTTGATCTTGGTGTCAGAGGATGCCTGGGCGGCCTTCTGGAAGAAGGAGGCGGCTTCCTCCGGCTTCTTGTCATCCCGCAGCTTTTCCGCCTGACGGTAATAAGTGGTCGCCAGACGGTCCTGATAACGGGCTTTCAGCTTGGCGTCTGGAATGTTGAAGGCCATGACCTGCTGGTAGGATTTCTCGGCTTCCGCGAACTGGCCCTGATCGAACTGGGCGTCGGCAACCACGCCGGCTGCTTCAAGCCGCAGCGCCTCGGCCACGGGAGGATTGATGGCCAGCAGCATCTGGGCGGTTCGGACCGAGCCGTCATAATCCTTGAAGTGCAGATGCAGGTTGGTCATCCCTTGCAGCAGCAATGCGCTGCTGGGATCCTGCGGGTAACGGGCAGTGTAGGCAACGGCGCCGCCTTCAAGATCCTTGACGAGTTGTTTGGACGTATCGTCGGCGTCTTTCCAGCGCTCATAGACCAACTGGATCATGCCTTGCAGCAGCTTCGGAGTATTGGGATCCTGAGGGAACTTGTCCGCGAATTTCAGCACGGCGGCGACACGGGCGGGTATCAGTTTCAGGCGTGCGGCTTCATCGGCCTCCAGGGATTTGTCCCAGTCCTGGTAACTGACCAGGCCGAAGGCGGCTGCTTCGGCCCCCTTGGGATTGTTATATCCGTAAGCTGTTTTTTCAAACTCGGGAATGGCCTCTGCATAATGCTTGGCGGAATACAGCGCTTCAGCCAGCAACTGATTGATGGCGATGGCATCCTGTTCGGCGGGTTGCATGGCCAGGTGCATGCGATACCAGGTTGCGGCCTTCAGGTAGTCGCCTTCATTGTTATCCATCTGCGCCAGGGCATGATAATGCTTGGCGAGGTCGACAATATGACCTTCCAAAATGGGGCGCAGCCGTGTGCGCGTAGCCTCATCAGCCTGCTTCCAGTAGGAGCCTTCCGGATTGTAATGCTTGATGAACTCTTCCTTGGCCAGGATCACCTGTGCCGGGAAGCCGCCCTGCTGGTAAATGTTGATGATGGCGGTGCTGAGTTCGGGGGCGCTGGGGTCAAAGGGATGACGGTTGATGAAGGCGCTGTAGGTTTCGGCGGCATTGCTGAACTGGCGTTTGGCCAGATAAGCCTGCGCGAGGTTGGCGTAAATGCCTGACTCGAAGAATTTTTCACCGTTCTTGGTGAAGTATTCATCCACGGATTTCGGGCCGTCCATCATCATGAAGCACAGGCTGATGACGTCGTAGGAGTCCTGGAGCTTGGCCTCTTCCTGCTTGGTCTTGCGGGGCTTGACCATGATCTTCTCTGCGAAGCGGAAGAACAAGGGCAGGGCGTCCTCAAAGTTTGAAGAGCGGTAAAGCGCCCATCCGCGCTTGTAGAGGGCGCTGTCATGGAAGCCGGAATCCTTGGTGTCGAGGACTTTCTGATAGTAGCCCGCTGCTTCGGTGAAGCGGTTGGCCGCGAAAGCTTCTTCAGCCAGCCGGAAATGAACCTCAGTTAGGAACGGGGTCTTCGGATACTTCTGGGCCAGCTCCCTCAACGCAGCTGCTGATTCGGCTTTGTTGCCCATCAGGTCATAAGTCTTGGCCAGATCGTAATAGATTTCGGCACGGGCTTCCGGAGTCGGCATGCGCTTCAGCAGGTCCTTGTAGAAATCGACACTGTCCTGAAGCAGTTTCTGTTCTTCTTTTTCAGCCGCGAAACGGGCATTGCCCATTTTCAGCTTGCGGGCCACCTGGAGATAGGCGTTGGCTGTGCCGGGATCCGGAGCCTTCTTGGCCTGCTCGAGTATCTGTCGGTACAGGCTTTCATTGAGCTTCTCGTTCACCTGGTCGTCGAGAGACAAAGGCTTGGAGGGCTCGGGGTTTTCTGCGGGTGTTGCCACGGTTGGCTGTGCAGGCGTATTGGCCAGTGTCTGCGCTTCCACCTTTTGCAACTGGACCCGCGCCACGGCAAGCTGGTCATCCATTTTCGGGATGTTGAT
Organism: Fluviicoccus sp.; assembly: GCA_036273075.1. Classification (GTDB taxonomy): domain Bacteria; phylum Pseudomonadota; class Gammaproteobacteria; order Pseudomonadales; family Moraxellaceae; genus Fluviicoccus. The sequence goes on from DASUIL010000134.1 coordinate 5,049, forward strand.
CGTGACGCTGTCAAGATTCGCGAGAGTGGCGCGTGGCTTGGCGGGAGTTGCCTGACCAGCCGGAGCAAGCCCGCCGGACAGGTTTGCCGATGCCGGGGAGACCGTGGACGGACCGTTTTCAGGAAGGCTGCTGCACGCACCCAGAATCAGGGCTGCGGCCAAGGGACTCAGCCGGAACAGGTAAGTCGGATTCATCATGATTTGCCAGTGCTTTCTTCGCTGTGGGCAGGCGCTACCTTGCTTTCGACACGTTCAGTGCCAAGGTAGGTTTCTCCCAGATATTTGGTCAGTGTGTCGCGTCTGTCCTGCAACAGGGAGCGTGCCAAGTCCTTCAGGTAGTTACGGTATTGACCGCGAGCATCCGCCACGCGTAACTGCAGTTCGTCAATCTTTTTCTCCAGCACCGGGAGCCGTTGGCTGTAGTTGGATTTCTGAATTTGCTGGTTATCGGAAAGCAGGTTGTCCAGCACGGCCAGCCGGCTCTTCGTTGTCCGCAACTGCTCCGTGGATTGCTGCAGTTTCTCGAAGATCTCATCCCGAGAGGCGGCATGCCGGGCGATTTCAAACAGCGTAATACTCTTCAAGCGCTCCAGGCGGGCCATCACTTCCTGCACGTCACGTTCGGTGGACGGCGTTTTCAGCTTCTGGATTTTACGACCGAGGCGGTTCAGTTGCTGCAGGCGGGTATTTTCAGCCTGTGTGGCCGCATCGGTATAGGCATCCGCGCTGGTATTCATCTGCTTGAAACGGAGCTGGAGATCCTGCCAGCGCTTTACTAAGGCTACATACTGTTCCTTCAGAGCCTGCTGGCGGTCAGCGGATGCCGAGAGGGTATCTTTCCGACCCTCAAGGCTTCGGGCAATCTCAACCAGGGCATCGACGTCACGCTGGCGGGACTCCAGCAACTGGACGAGTCGGCTCAGTTGCTGGTATTGCCGGAAACCTTCGTTGAACTTGGGGGAGGCGAACAGTTTGGCGAACAGGCCGGCGGTGATAGCGTCGTTGGTCGCCGGAATGGGTTTGACGTTCAGCGGATCCAGATCTTCGGTATTGACCAGTTTGGGAGCCATGACATCCGGCCAATTTTCACCGTCGATCTTCAGGGAGGTCTTTTCCACCTGCATCAGCTGGTCCCGCAATACCTGGCCGGCAATACGATAGCCGGCAAGCGCCTGCGCCTTGAATCCCATTTCCTCATAGACCCGCGCAGATAGCAGGAAGGCCTCCTGCACGGCCGGATCGGCCGGGTTGCGGCGTTGCAGTTCAAGACACGCGGGCAGGGTTTCGGCATACGCCTTGTTCAGGTAATGGCTGTATGCCAGGGCCAGCAAGGCCTGCGAGCTGTACGGGCCTTCAAGACGGACGCGCAGCAGCGACTTCCGGGCGAGCTCGTATTCTTCGTCCTGCAACTGGTAGTAGGCGACAGCCAAGGCTGCCTTGTCCTTCAGGTTCAGTCCTTCCTCGTCGCTGACTTGCTGGTCCGCCAGACTGTCAAGACGCGCCAAGCCTTCCTCGGGCTGGTTGTCTTGCAGATAGGCGATCCCCAAGTTGTAAATGCCGTAGTTGGCCATCATTCCCTCGGCGGGGATGCTCTTGAGCATGGTGATGGCTTCGTTGAAGGCGCGCTTGCGGATGAGGATATTGGCCAGCATCAGGCGACGCTCGGATTCCTGATAGCTTGTCAGGGTGGCCGGGGGCTTACGGAGATAGTTTTCGGTCGGGGCATCATTGCCCAGCTGGTAGAGCAGCTTGCCGTAACGGAGCCAGGGCATGTTGCGGGTACTGGACGGAATGTCCTGGGCTTGTACCCGGGAGATGGCGACATCACCCTCGCGCGGCAATCCGAATTCGGTGTAGAGGTCGCCCATCAGCATTTCAGTGGTCGGGTCTTCCAGATCGAAGACACCGGCCTGCTTGGCGCCGATCAGACTGTTCAGGGCGGTAAAATGGTGGCCCAGATGGTAGTCGAAAGCGATTTCACCGTAGACGGGTTCACGGATATCGGTGGATACTTCCAAGCGCTTTCGCAGGTCGACAGCCTGGGCGGCACCGGAAACCAGGGCCAGGGCGGCGAGCCCCAGTCCCCATGTTCGGTTTTTTCTGATTTTCATGGTGGCTATGTTCCTGAACCCTCAGCCTTAGTTCTTGCTTTCCCATTCATTGAACGTGAAGACGGCGGGTTGGGCTCCGGACGGATCCTCGGAAGCCTTGATTTCGAGGATCTTGCGCAGGCTTCCCTTGTTGAAAGTATAGGTGACGGTACGCTGGAAGTCCTTGCCGCGGGCGTCATAGGCATTCACGACGGCCTTGAGGGTATGCTGGCCGCTGGTGAAGTTGCCCATGAATACGCGGTGGAGTCCGCCTTTGCCCAAGGCAGCGGTTTCCTGTTCGGAGTAGGCGTGGTAACCGATATTCTGGTCATCAACCCGGATGTTGATGTCCACCAGCCGCAAGCGGCTGCCGGCATTGATGCCGATCAGGATGGCCGTGCTGGAGCTGGGGTAAAGCAATTCGCTTTCCAGCTGGGAAATCTCGCGATTGAGGTTGAGAATATCCGACTTCAGATCCTGAAGGTCGGCGGGAACACTGCTCTCACCGGCGGCAAAAGTGGCGTTGTGGATGGCCAGGGCAGCAAAAAGGCCTGCAAAAATCGAGATTCCCTTGTTCATGATAGTGTGCATTGGTCTGGTTGAATTATGTACGCATGGGCCAAGCGGGCCGCATACCAAGTAGATGCGCAAAGCTGAAAGCGATTAACGCATATGGCGTTCCGTCAGTCAAAGGGTTGTTTACCCGCAAAAGGTGAAGTGATTGGCACGACGCTTGATTAGCCGCAGGCCCTCCCGCCAAGGGGCAGGGCTTGCGGCCAGCGGGCGAGGCCGCAAGCAAGGGTGAGACTCATGAGAATTGTTGCGGATGAGAACCTGGCCGGGGTCAGGGAGTTATTCGGGGGGGTGGGGACGTTGGTGACCCTGCCCGGAAGATCAATTGGAGCCGGTGACGTTGCGGATGCGGATATCCTGCTGGTGAGATCGGTGACGACCGTCAACGCGGCCTTGTTGCATGAAAGCCGTGTCCGTTTTGTCGGCAGCGCTACCATCGGCACCGATCATCTTGACACGGACTGGATGGACTCCCGGGGGATTGCCTGGGCCGCCGCGCCGGGCTGCAATGCTTCCAGCGTCGTTAATTATGTGATTGCGGCCCTGTTCCGCTTGTGGGATGAAGGCCGTCTGGACTGGAATGAATGCATTTTCGGCGTTGTCGGGCTGGGGAACGTGGGTGGGCTGCTGGCGCATACCCTGCAGGGGATGGGGCTGAGGGTGCTCGGCTGCGATCCGTTCACGCGCTGCCCCGGGGTGGAGCAGGTGGATATTGACGAACTGATCGTTCGGGCCGGGGTTCTGAGCCTGCATACACCGCTGACGCGTTCGGGCCCGCATCCCACCCATCACCTTTTCTCCTTGTCGCGCCTGCAACAGCTTGCAGGCAAAATTCTGATCAACAGCGGTCGGGGGGCTGTCGTTGATAATCGCGCACTACAGGCGCTGATCAGCACCGGGGAGATCGATCCTGGCGGGATTGTCCTGGACGTCTGGGAAAACGAGCCGGATATCAACCGGGAGCTGTTGGCGAAAGTCCGCCTTGGCACCCCGCACATTGCCGGTTACAGCCAGGAAGGAAAATGGAAGGGGAGCCTGATGGTCAGGGATGCCCTGTTGCGTTTTCTGGGCTGTGCCGCTGAACCTGTCCCGCCGGCAGTCGGCACCCTGCGAGAATGCCTTTCCCTCGATCCGGCCTCCGGTTGGGCCGGCCTCGCAATGCTGGTTGACAGTGTCTATTCCGTGCAAAGGGATCACGATGATCTTTGCCGTGAATTGTTGCTGAACGGGAAACCCGCCTCCGCTTTTGACGACTTGCGCAAGCATTACCGGCCACGCCGTGAATTTTCATCCTTTGACGTCAGTTTGGTATCCGGGCCGGATGTCCGTCTGCGCGCGTGTTTGCAGGCGCTGGGCTTTCATGTTGCCGTTTGAGCCGGGGGAAAGCCCGGCTTAAGCCCTGTTTCCGGAGGTTGCGGAACGAAAAAATAACGATTGGGTGCTGCCTAAACTAGGTGGTTCGCTTATCATCCCCTGTTGATAATAAAAACAGTGTTTTTAGAGGATTTCCGCATGTTTCGTCCCAGTGCTCCCGTGATGGCCCTCATTACCTTTTTGACGGCCGGGGCAGTCTATGCAGAAGAAGCCGTATCGCCGCCAGAGGTTCCGGCGGGTGAGCCTGCATCCGCCGGAACGGCTGCGGAGGCCCCGGCCGCTTCACCCGAAGTCCCGGCGGCGGCAGAAGTTCCCGCAACTGTTCCTGTGCCGGATGGCCGCCTGCCGGTTGCCAAGCGACCGGGCTTTTTCCAGCTCCACCCGATAACCCTGCCCAAGATGTCAATGCCCAAGCCGGACTACAACAAATTCAAACCCTCGGCAGGTTATGCTGGGGTGGGCTTTTTCAATGACATGCTGGCCCTCAATGGAACCGTGCTGACGCCGAATGGTGTCTTCTATGGCCGCATCGGCCGTTTTGCGGATAACAATGAGGGGATTGCGGTTAATGCCGGCTGGAGGCGTCCCTTCACCGCTGCAGTCAATGAAAACGGCTACCAGGCAGGCTTTTTTGCCGGGCAGATCATCGGCGATGGTTTGAACGGTAAAAATATCAATCGCAAGGGAGCGGGAGCTGACCTTTCCTACCAGTGGGTAGGTGAGCATTCCCTGCGTGTTTTTTCGGTAGGCGTGGGGGTCGGTGAGCCCTTGACGGAAGGAGGTGCGCGCCTGCGGACCAAGCCCACTTCCTTCATCAGCTATACCCTCAGCCTCAAGCTTTTCTGAGGACAGACCTTGGCATGGATGGCCGAAAGCGCCATCCATGCCAAGGGGCGGCTATGCTATGCTTCGCCGCCGCAAGTCATCTAGATCTAGACCAACCAGCAAGGCAGCATCCCGACCATGGCTGATGTATCGTTCTGGCAGCAATATTTGTCCAAGCCCGAAAACGTGGTGTTCATTTCGATTGCGCCGGTAGCGGCCGTCGTTACCTGGCTCCACGTCTGGATGGCGTTGAAAATGGTGTTTTACCCCATCCGTTTCCTTGGCGTGAAGCTTGGCCCCATCCCCTTGGGCTGGCAGGGCATCGTGCCCCGCAAAGCGGGCAAGATATCCGGAATCCTTGTCGACCAGTCGTTGTCCAAGATCGGCTCGCTGGATGAATTCTTCCGCGAAATGAAGCCCGACGAAATGGCGGAATTCATCAGCGAATCGCTCATGGAGCGAGTTGAAGAGTTCATTGACGAGGTCATGAGCGAACGCAACGCCACCCTGTGGGAAAACCTGCCGATGGCGATCAAGCGCCGCATTTACCTGCACGTGCGCAAGCAGGTTCCCGGCATCATGGACAGCCTGGTCACCGAGTTGACCTTCAATGTCGAAAACCTCGTCGACATGCGCGAAATGGTGGTTCGCCAGATGGAGAACGACCGCGAGCTGATGGTGCGGATGTTCCTGCGGGTCGGCCAGAAGGAAATCGATTTCATCTGGCATATCAGCGCTGCGATCGGCTTTTTCTTTGGTCTGATCCAGATGGGTGTGTGGCTGGTGGTTCCCTGGCACTGGACGCTGGTTTTCTGGGCTGCACTTTGGGGCTTCATGACCAACTGGATTGCCATCTGGATGGTGTTCAACCCGGTTGAACCGAAACGTATTCCGGTTTTTGGCTGGACCTGGCACGGGGCCTTCATGCGCCGTCAGAAGGAGGTTTCCGAGGTTTTCGCCCATATCAGCACCCGTGAGCTGTTCACCCTGAAGCAGATCATGACGGAAATGATGTTCGGCCCGAAGGCGGACAAGACCCGGAAGGTTGTCAAACGCCATGTCAGTAAGATGCTGGACAGTCCTCTGGTGCGTACCGCCATCCAGATGACGATGGGCTGGGAGGAGTACGCCAAACTCAAGGACACCATTATCGACAAGTCCATTGAGGCGACGATGGGGCCGATTTCGGACCCCGGGCTGAATGAGAGCCGCGCGGTGAAGGTTAACGAGCTGTTTCTGGACCGCATGAGCAGGTTGACGCCCATGGAGTTCCAGAACCTCTTGCGACCGGCGTTCCGCGAGGACGAATGGATACTGATTGTCCTGGGTGGCGTTACCGGCGCGCTGGCGGGCTGGATACAGCTGATTCTGGGCTTCAAATAAGCCGGTAGCCGGTCACCACATGCGGAAGCAAAAGAAAGGGGCGGATATTTCCGCCCCTTTTTGGTTTCCGCCGGTCGTGTTGCGGTCAGCGCTTGACGATGATGGGTGAACCGACGGCGGCTTCACGCAGCAGTTGCGTGGTTTTTTGCGCGGATTGCTCATCAGGGAAAGGGCCGATCTGGACGCGGTGAACCGGCATCGGATCGTCGGAAGTCTGGATGGCAACCGGCAGGTTGGCCAGTTCCAGAAGACGGTTCTGCAGGGCAGCGGCATTCTCGCGATTGCCGAACGCCCCGGCCTGGACAAAGAACTTGACCTCGGCGGGCTTGTCCGCCTTGGCGATGATGCTTTGCTGCTTGAGGACGTTGGCCGGATTGATTGTCTCGATGGACACGTTGGCGGTGCCGTTCTCCAGCATGCCCAGTTTGGCGGCGGCAGCGAAGGAGACGTCCATGACACGGTCGGAATGGAACGGGCCACGGTCATTGACCTTGACGATCACGCTCTTGCCGTTGTCCTTGTTGGTGACTCGCACATAACAGGGTATGGGCAGGTTCTTGTGTGCGGCGGTCATTTTGTACATGTCATAGCGCTCGCCGCTGGAGGTGCGCTGACCATGGAATTTCTTGCCGTACCACGAGGCGCGGCCGTTCTGGCGAAAACCCTGCGAACTGGCCATCACATGATAGGTTTCGCCCAGAACAGTGTAGGGGCTGTTGTTGCCGTAGCGGCTGAGGGGTTCGTCCGCCGGCACGGCATCCTGCAACATCGCCAGTTCCTTTTCGGAGAGGCGGTAGTCGGGCATACCGTCCTTGACCACGAAGTCGCCCTTGGCGCCCGGGGTCGCGGAACCTGCAGCATTGCCGGCTGCACGGGGTGGAGTGTGGCTACAGGCGACAAGGGCAGCGCCAACGAGGAGGCCTACACCCGCACGAATCAGCGGATTTTGATATGTCATCGGTTTTGACTCCTAGACATGAGTGAACGAATTTGCCCGTTTTTTTATAGGTGTTGCTGGGCTGCGATAGAGGCATCCTACCTGCTTTTTTCCGGTTTGTCTAAATTTGGTCGGAATTCAGGCAGTTTTTACATGCTTAAAACATGCCAGAATTGCAACAAAGTATGAAATACGGACAGGTTTTGTCGGCGTTCCGGTCAAAGTCCAAAGCCCGACGGGGGTGTTTCCCGGGCGGTCCGCAAGGCCTCCGCCAACTGGAAAACCGCCATGGCGTAAAGATGGCTTCGATTGTAGCGGGTGATGACAAAGAAGTTGCCGAAGGCCACCCAGAACTCGGCGCCATTCTCGCCCTGGAGACGAAGCCCGGAGACGGGTGTGTCAGGCGGAAACTCGGCGTCACGCGGCGCCAGGCCTTTCTGGGCGAGGTCAGCCAGGGTGAAATTGGTCTTCAAATCGGTCGTACAGGCCTCATCATAGGTGTCAGCGGTTATCCGGGCGCGAACGGCGACCGGCTCGCCGCTTTTCCAACCATTGGCGAGGAAATAATTGCCGACCGAGCCGATGGCATCGACAGGATCGTTGATCAGATCGGTCCGGCCGTCGCCGCTGTAATCCACGGCGAGATTCCGCCAGCTGGAAGGCATGAACTGGGGAAAGCCCATGGCGCCCGCATAAGAGCCATAGGTGTCCATGACATCCAGCTTCTGCTCCCTGGCCAGGGTCAGGAAGGTACGCAGCTCCTTGCGGAAAAAGGGCGCGCGCGGCGGATAGTCGAAAGCCAGGCTTGAGAGGGTATCGATAACCCGGAAGCCCCCCTTGTTGCCGCCGTACTTGGTTTCCACGCCAATGATGGCGACGATGATTTCCGGCGGGACGCCGAACTGCCCGGAGGCGGCATCCAGCTCTTTACGGTATTTCCCCCAGAAGTCCAGTCCCTTGCGGATACGTTCATCATTGACGAAATTCGGGCGGTAATTCTTCCATTCGCGGGTCTTCTCGGCCGGACGGCCGATGGCTTCCAGCACCTTGTCCATCCGGTTGACGCCCGTAAAGATGGCGGTAAGCTCTCCCGGCGGATATACCCCTTCCTTTTCAAGACTGCTGATCATCGCCTGCAGCTCCTCGTACTGGTCGAAGTCGCCGGCATGAGCGGGCAGGGCGATCAGGGCGGCGAGAAGGGCCGGGAGGAGTCGGAACGGGGTCATGTCTGGCCTGCTACAGCTGTTTCTTGTGGGTATGGATGGACATCAGCATGCCGAAGCCAGTCATCAGGGTGATGATGGCGGTGCCGCCATAGCTGACGAAGGGCAGGGGGACGCCCACGACCGGCAATATACCACTCACCATTCCGGCGTTCACAAAGACATAAACAAAAAACGAGAGCGCGATGGCCCCGGCCAGCAGGCGGCTGTATGAGTCCGTGGCGGTTGTGGCAATGTAGAGGCAGCGCGCCAGGATGAAGCCGTAGAGGCAAAGCAGCAGCATGATCCCGGCCAATCCGAACTCCTCCGAATAGGCGGCGATGACAAAGTCGGTATGTCCTTCGGGCAGGAATTCCAGGTGGGCCTGCGAGCCCTTCAGCCATCCCTTGCCGGTCAGTCCCCCGGAGCCGATTGCGGTCTTGGACTGGATGATGTTCCAGCCGGTGCCGAGCGGATCGGCTTCCGGGTTGAACAGGGTCAGGATGCGTTGTTTTTGGTAATCATGGAGCATGTGCCAGGCGAAGGGGGCCGCCGCCGCTCCGGCACTGAGGCCCAGCAGCATCAGCCACCAGGGCAGCCCCCCCAGGAAAAGCACGAAAAAGCCGCTGGCGCTGACCAGGATGGCGGTGCCCAGGTCCGGCTGGCGGGCAATGAGCAGGGCAGGAGCCAGGATAAGGCCGAACGCGACGGCGATAACGCGCAGCGAAGGTGGCAAAGGTCGTCGCGCCAGATACCAGGCCATCATCATCGGCATGGCCAGCTTCATGAATTCGGAGGGCTGGAAGCGGGTAACGCCGGGAATTGTCAGCCAGCGTCGCGCGCCCATTGCGACGGTTCCGAACAGCGCCACCATGATCAGCAGGATGGTCACAGCGGCAAATAACCAGGGTGAAAACGCCTGATAGATGCGTGGCGGGATTTGCGCCATGAACAGCAGGACCAGCAGCCCCATGCCAAAACTGGTTGCCTGCTTCAGCAGTAATGCCCAGTTGCGTCCGGTGGCGCTGTAGAGCTCGATCAGGCCCACCATGATGGTGAGCAGCAATGCGGTCAGCAGCGGCAAATCGATATGGAAGCGCAGCCAGAGCGGCTGCGGGCCGCTGAACGTGGCGCCATCCTGGGGGGCCTGACGCTGGAAGCGGTATTGGTTCGTTTCGTTCATTCCAAGGCTCCGCTGTCGGTCTGCGGGGGCGCCGGAGCCGGTTGGGCGCCGTGAATCGCGTAATCAAACATGGCGCGGGCGATGGGCCCGGCGGCGCTGTTGCCGTGACGACCGTTCTCTACCAGCACCGCCACTGCGATTTTCGGGTTGTCAGCCGGGGCATAGCCCATGAACCAGGCATGGTCCCAGTGCCGGGGATCGAGGGCAGCCTCACTGTAGCGTTGACCTTGCTTGATGCCCTTGACCTGGGCGGTGCCGGTTTTCCCGGCAATTTCGTAGCCTTCCAGCCCGCGCCGGAGATTGGTGGCGGTGCCGTAACCGTGCACAACGGCTTTCATGGCGGCGTGCATGCGATCCCACTCGATCGGATCGCCGTTGAATTTGACTTCTCCGTCAGGCTGGTTGACGGGAATGTAGGTTGTGGGTCCGCTGACGCTTTTGAGCAGATGCGGGGTGATGTGGCGGCCCTTGTTGGCGATAATGGCGGTGGCCATGGCCAGTTGCAGCGGCGTGACGGTGAAGTAACCCTGACCGATCCCCACCGACAGCATTTCCCCCGCGTACCAGGGCGCTTTCAGTTTGCTGCGTTTCCAGGCGGTGGAGGGCAGGGTGCCGCTCTTTTCATTGACCAGGTCAATGCCGGTCGGGCTGCCGAAGCCGAATTGCCGCATCCAGTCATGGAAGCGATCGACACCGATGCGCGCGGCGAGCTGGTAAAAAAAGGTGTCGCAGGACTGTTCGATGGCCTTGTGCAGATTGACGGAACCGTGGCCGGTCTTCTTCCAGTCGCGGAACAGGTGGCTGTCGCCCGGCAGGTGATAGTAGCCCGGGTCGCTGATCTTGAAGTCCCAGTCAATCAGGCCGTAGTTCAGGCCGCCCATTCCCGAGAACGGTTTGATGGTGGAACCCGGCGGGTAGATGCCTTGCAGAGCGCGGTTGTAGAGCGGGCGGTCGGGATGGTCCCGCCATTCGGCATAGAGTCGGTAGGGAATGCCGTCGACAAAGGGGTTGGGGTCAAAGCTGGGCGTACTGACAAAAGCCAGCACGCCGCCGGTGGCCGGATCAATAGCGACAATCGCCCCCCGGCGTCCGGCCAGTTGCTCGGTGGCAAGCTTCTGCAGGCCGTAGTCCAGATGCAGCACCAGGTCATCGCCGCGCGTCGGCGCGGTGCGGTCCAGCGGGCGCAAGACCTGGCCGTGCGCGTTGGCCTCGATGAACTGGTAGCCGGGTCGGCCCTGGAGCAGGCGCTCATAATACTTTTCGATCCCGGTTTTGCCGATCAAGTCAGTGCCGCTGTAGACCGCCGGATCGATTTTGCCGGCTTCCTCTTCTGAAATCCGGCCGACATAGCCGAGGGAGTGGGCGAACAGTTCGCCATAGGGGTAGTAACGCTCCAGCTTGACCTCGATATCAATGCCGGGGAAGTCGAAGCGGACCTCGGCGAAACGGGCGATGTCGGCCTCGCTGAGGTTGATCTTGACCGGGATGTTCTCAAAAGGACTGGCGGTCTTCAGGCGGGTACGGAAACGCTCGATGTCCTCGGGGCCCAGTTGCAGCACCGGCGCCAGGCGGACCAGGGTGTCATTGATGTCCCGGACTTCCTCGCGGTTGAGGGTGGCGGTGAAGGCCGGGCGGTTGTCCGCCAGCAGCACGCCGTTGCGGTCGTAGATATATCCCCGAGGAGGAGCGATGGCTTGCAGCTTGATGCGGTTGTTGTCCGAAAGGGTCTGGTAACGTTCGTGCTGGACGACTTGCAGCCAGCCGTAGCGGAGCAGCAGTAGTGCGAAGGACAGGAAAACCATCAGTCCCGCCACCCGCGCCCGTCGCCGGAACAGGGCGGCTTCAAGCTGGTTGTCCTTCAGCGGCTTTTTCGGGACCATGGCGGCTCAGCGGTGGTAGGGGTGTCCCTTCAGCAGGGTCCAGGCGCGGTAGATCTGTTCCGCCACCACGATCCTGACCAGCGGATGCGGCAGCGTCAGCGGCGACAGCGACCAGCGCTCGCTGGCCGAGCGTAACAGCTCCGGCGACAGTCCGTCCGGACCGCCGACCAGCAAGGCGATGTTCTGTCCGCCCTGCAGCCACTGCGCCGTGCGGTCGCGCAGGTCTTCAGTGGACCAGGGCTTGCCCAGTACATCCAGCGCCACGACCCGGTCCGACGGGTGGATGGCGGCCTGCAAAGCCTCCGCCTCCTGACGTTTCCACTGGTCGGCTTCATTATTGCGTCCGCGCTTGGCGGCGGGAATTTCGACCAGTTCCAGCCTCACATCATCCTGCAGGCGCTTTGCGTATTCCTGATAGCCTTCGGTGACCCAGTCGGGCATTTTCTGGCCAACCGCCAGCAGACGGATGCGCATCAGGCTTCGGCGGTCTTGCCTTCCGGCACCGACCACAGGCGTTCCAGATCATAGAACTTGCGGGTGGCGGGCAACATGACATGCACAATCACGCCGGCCAGGTCGATCAGCACCCATTCGGCATCGCGTTCGCCCTCGATGCCCAGCGGACGGACGCCGGCTTCCTTGGACTTGACCGCGACATTGTCGGCCAGGGATTTGACGTGGCGGGTAGAGGTGCCGCTGGCAATGACCATGTAATCGGCGAGGCCGGTCAGTTTGCGGACGTCCAGGGTCAATACGTTCTGGGCCTTGATGTCGGCGAGGGCGTCCAGGACGACCTTGACCAGCTCCTCAGAAGTCAGTGCGGGATTCATGCGGGGGAGAGACTCCGTACAAATGATGTTGGCGGATGTAACCGGCCACTGCCGACGGCAGGGGCAGCGTTTCGGGCGCGGCTCCCTGATGCAGCGCGGCGCGGATGGCGGTGCTGCTGACGGCATGCGGGATGGTTTCGGCCAGCAGGATGCGGCCATAAGGGAAGCATTCTAGCATGCGCGCGTCGCTGACCGCATGTGCCGCCAGCCATTCCGCGATTTCTCCGACGAAATCCGCCGTCCAGCCCGGACGCGTTACCACCAATAAATGGGCAAAGTCCGTCAGATGCCGCCAGTCGCGCCAGCGGTTGATGGACAGCAGGCTGTCCAGGCCGAGAATGAAAACCAGCGGCCTGTCCGGGCCATGTTCCGTTCGCAACTCGCGCAGGGTGTCGATGGTGTAGGAAGGGGGGGGGCGGCGGCATTCGCGATCATCCACGCTGAGGCCGCCCTGATCTTGAACGGCAAGGCGCGCCATGGCCAGCCGGTGTTCGGCCGAAACATCATCCTGCTTGAGCGGGGACCGCGCGGCCGGGAGCAGGGCCAGTTGTGCGAAGTGGAAGCGCTCGCGCAGCTCCTGCGCGGTTTGCAGGTGACCGAGATGGACCGGGTTGAAGGAGCCGCCGAAATACGCCAGGGGTAACATGGAAAAACCGTCCGGGGGATGCCGCCAGACTATCCCTTGCGTCAAGCCCTGACAAGACGAAGGCGTGACGCCGCGCCCGGGATGCGCTAACGTCAGGCGGAATGAAAGACGGGAGAGAGGGCATGCGAATACTGCTGGCCGAGGATGATGTTCTGCTGGGGGACGGCTTGCAGGAGGCCTTGACCTTGCAAGGCTATGTGGTCGAGTGGTTCAAGGATGGCGTTTCCGTGCTGCACGCCCTGGAGGCGGGCGGTTTTGACCTGTTGGTGCTGGATCTGGGCCTGCCGCGCCTGGATGGCATGGAAGTGCTGGCGCGCTTGCGCAAACGGCATGATGCCTTGCCGGTGCTGGTGCTGACGGCCCGGGACGCCCTGGAGGCGCGCGTAGCCGGTCTGGATGCCGGGGCGGATGACTACCTGCTGAAACCTTTTGACGTGACCGAATTGCTGGCGCGCATCCGGGCGCTGACCCGGCGAGCATCGGGCCGCGCCTCCAACCGCCTGCGCATGGGGCGGGTGGAACTGGATCTGGGCAATCATGAGGTCAGGCTGGATGGCAGCCCGGTGAGCCTGTCCCGCCGCGAGTTCCTGTTGCTGAAGGAGCTTTGCCTGCATGCCGGTCATATTCTTTCCAAGACACAACTGGAGGAAAGCCTGTATGGCTGGTCGGAAGAGCTGGAAAGCAACGCACTTGAAGTCCATATCCACCATCTGCGCAAGAAGCTCTATCCCGAGCTGATCCGCACGGTGCGTGGCGTGGGCTACCTTGTCGATGCGGAAACGGCGTCGGATTCATGATGAACTCGATCAAGACCCGGCTGACCCGTTCCTTCCTGTTGATCATCGCCCTGGCGCTGGCAATCAGCGGCGTACTGGGTTTCCTGACCGCCCGACATGAGATTGACGAGCTGTTCGATGCCCAGCTGGTGGAGGAAGCCCAGGTGCTGGGAGGCTTGCTGGCCCTGCCATCGCATGATGATGAGGACTGGAAGCGACTGCAGCATGCCCTTTCTGAAAGCGCCGAGGAGCGGGATTCGGACGGTCCCGCCTACCGGAAAAAGGTGGCGGTTCAGGTCTGGTCCGAGGAAGGAGATATGCTCTTCCTGAGCGAGGGCGCCCCCGAAGAGATGCTCGCACCGCAAAGCCCCGGTCTAGTCAAGGCGGTGGTGGACGGTCGCGCGTGGCATGTCTACGCGATGTTCCTGCCGTCCAGTCACTACTGGCTGATGGTGGCGGAACGTTCCGATATCCGGCGCGAACTTTCCGTGAATGTGGCCGCCTCGCTGCTGGCCGGTCTGCTTTCCAGTCTGCTGGTAGCGATCGTCCTGCTGCGTCAGCGTCTGATACGGGACATGGCTCCGCTGGAGGCGCTGCGCGGTGCGATCAGCCAGCGCCGCATGGATCATCTGCAGGGTATCCGGCTGGAGGATGAGCCTGAGGAAATCAAGCCGGTGGTCGAGGCGATCAACCACTTGTTTGATCAGGTGACGCAGGGCATTGAACGGGAACGAGCCTTTCTGGCGGACGCCGCCCATGAGCTGCGGACACCGTTGAGCATCATCCGCCTGCACGCCCAGAACGCGTTGCAGTATGCCGATGTCGAGCACAAGAACCGCAGCCTGGAGAAGGTGATCGTCGGTGTAGACCGGAATGCCCGCGTGGTTCAGCAGTTGTTGCTGATGGCGCGACTGGATGCGTCAGAAGCGCTGTCGGGAGGCCTGGAACCGGTTGATCTGGAACGGGTGGCGGCGCAGCTGGTGCATGAGTTGCGTCCAATGACCGAGACCCGCAATCTGATGCTGTCGGTATCCGCGCCCACGGGACTCCCGCAGGTTAGCGGACAAGCCGAACTGCTGGCAGTGCTATTGCGTAATTTGCTCGAGAACGCCGTCAACCATACCCCGCCGGGCGGCGAAATCAGGCTGGAACTGATGAGTGAGCCGGCAGGCGTGACGGTCACGGTCAGCGACACCGGCCCCGGGGTGCCCGAGGACAAGCTCGATCTGATCAGCCGCCGCTTCGTGCGCGCCTCGCCCCGGGATATCCAGGGAACCGGGCTGGGGCTGGAAATTGCAGGCCGTATTGTAAGACTGCATGGCGGGGAGATCCGCTTCGCCAACCGACCGGAGGGTGGCTTTTCGGTCAGGGTGACATTGCCTGCCGTGTCGGCGTGAGATTTGTACGCCAGCCATCTCCCGTCGCGCTTCAGGTTTGGGTACCATCGCGTTTTCCTGAATGCCGCTAAGGACGTTGAACGATGAGCACCCCGAAGAATGTAGTTGGCAAGATGATTTTCTGGAGCCGCTGGTTGCAGCTGCCCATGTATCTCGGACTGATCGTGGCGCTGGGCGTTTATGCCTGGAAGTTCATGGTGGTGCTGTACGAGCTGGTTTTTCACCTCAATGAACTCAAGGAAACGGACATCCTGATCCAGGTGCTGACGCTGATTGACGTGGTCATGATCGCCAACCTGCTGGTCATGGTCATCATCGGCGGTTACGAGATATTTGTCAGCCGCCTCGATTTATCGGAAAACGGAGATCAGCCGGAATGGCTGGATCATGTCGATGCCGGGGTGCTGAAGGTCAAGCTGGGCATCGCGCTGATCACCATTTCCTCGATTAACCTGCTGCGCAGCTTCATCAATGCCGCCAACATGGATGAACACACCCTGAAGTGGGAAGTGATCATTCACGTGGTGCTGGTGTTTTCGGCGATGTTCATCGCCGCCACGGACTGGATGATCCAGCTGAAGGCCAAGCAATTGGGCCATGGCAAGGGACACGGGCATTGAGGCGCCGGGGCCGGGATTGCTCCCGGCCCCTTCTTGTCAGGCGCGGATGTGACCGTCGCCCAGCACCACCCATTTTTGCGAGGTCAGGCCTTCCAGCCCCACCGGGCCTCGGGCGTGGATCTTGTCGGTCGAAATGCCGATTTCAGCGCCCAGTCCGTATTCAAAGCCGTCGGCAAAACGGGTTGATGCATTCACCACCACCGAGCTGGAGTCCACTTCTGACAGGAAGCGGCGCGCCTTGGTGAAATTCTCGGTGACGATCGCGTCGGTATGATGCGAGCCGTACTTGTTGATGTGCTCGATCGCCTCATCGATGCCGCTGACAATCTTCACCGCCAGCACCGGCGCCAGATATTCCTCGTACCAGTCCTGTTCCGTGGCTTCTTTGCATTGCAGCAGGGCGGCGGTGCGCGGGCAGCCGCGCAGCTCAACGCCCTTGTCGGCATAGAGTTGCGCCAGCTGCGGCAACACTTCCCCGGCAATCGGCGAGTCAACCAGCAGGGTTTCCATGGCGTTGCAGACGCCATAACGATGGGTCTTTGCGTTCAGCGCCACGATCACCGCCTTGTTGAGGCTGGCTTCGCGGTCGATGTATACGTGGCAGTTGCCATCCAGGTGTTTGATGACCGGCACGCGGGCCTCGGCGGAAATGCGGGCGATCAGGCTCTTGCCGCCGCGCGGGACGATCACGTCCACATACTCCGGCATGCTGATAAGCCGGCCGACCGCTTCGCGGTCCGTGGTCTCGACCACCTGCACGGCGGTCGGCGGCAGGCCGGAGGCGGCGAGTCCGGACTGGATGGCGACGGCGATGGCCTTGTTGGAGTGGATGGCTTCCGATCCGCCGCGCAGGATGGCGGCGTTGCCGGATTTCAGGCACAGGGCGGCGGCTTCCAGCGTCACGTTCGGAC
The DNA here is from genome assembly GCA_036273075.1 of Fluviicoccus sp. Classification (GTDB taxonomy): domain Bacteria; phylum Pseudomonadota; class Gammaproteobacteria; order Pseudomonadales; family Moraxellaceae; genus Fluviicoccus. The sequence continues at coordinate 21,676 of DASUIL010000134.1, forward strand.
GGGATTCGTAGATGATGCCGATGACGCCGAGCGGCACGCGCATCTTGCCGACCTGGATGCCGGTGGGACGGTAGGACAGGCCGGTGATTTCGCCGACCGGGTCGGTCAGGGCGATCACCTGACGCAAGCCTTCCAGCATGCCTTCAAAGCGGGCCGGGGTCAGTTCCAGGCGATCCAGCAGGGATTCCTCAAGGTTGGCGGCGCGTCCGGCCTCCATGTCGCGGGCATTGGCGGCGAGGATGGCGTCGCGATTGTCGATCAGGGCGCGGTGAATGGCCTGCAGGGCGGCATTCTTGCTGTTGGTATGCGCGCGGGCCATGGCGCGGGACGCATTCCGGGCCGCTTCGCCCAGATTCTGCATGTAGGCTTGGATGTCCATCGGTGACTGTGTCTCATGGAGGTCAAGCGATCCATTATACGCAAGTCCGGCAGCGGGGCGAATATCGTTGTTTTGTTGTACAAAAAAAACCGCCTGAAGGCCAAAAGGTACCATCCATAAGGGTTTCGTTGTAGCATCCGGGCATAATCTGATAAACCTGTCCCCCGGGCCTGGCGGGCGGAAATAAAAAATAACAGAGGTATGCATGCCGGTTTTTGAAACCTAT
>DASUIL010000135.1:0-5802 GCA_036273075.1 Fluviicoccus sp.
AGGCTGTCGGTATAGCGGGTGCGGTCGTCGTCGGATACGCCGAGTCGCGCCAGATGCGCGATCTTGTCGATATCTTGCGTGGTCAGGGACATGGAAATGCTCGCAGCTGTTCCGTAAAAAATGGCAAGAAAAGTACCATAATTCCGGCCCTTCCCAAAGCAAAAGCGCAGCGGAAAGTTTGCAGTGTCTTTCATCCGCGATGACAAGGCTTTGTTATACTGGCTTTAATTTCGTCGCCGGGACGGCATGCGTCGGGTTTGCCCATGATTTCTCTGAAACGCATCTTTGGTTTGTTTTCTTCTGATCTGGCCATTGACCTTGGTACGGCCAATACCCTGATTTATGCACCCGGTCGCGGCATCGTGCTGGATGAGCCGTCGGTGGTGGCGATCCGTCATCACGGTTCGCGGCGCACCGTGGTGGCGGTCGGTTCCGAGGCCAAGCGTATGCTGGGTCGCACGCCCGGCAGCATTACCGCTATTCGTCCCTTGAAGGACGGCGTCATCGCCGACTTCGAGGTGACCGAGGAAATGCTTCAGTATTTCATCAGCAAGGTTGATTCGCACGGCTTCCTGCCGTCTGTGCCCCGCGTGCTGGTGTGCGTACCCTGCAAATCCACCTTGGTGGAGCGTCGCGCCATCCGTGAGTCGGTGCTGGGCGCGGGTGCGCGCGAGGTCCGGCTGATAGAGGAGCCGATGGCGGCCGCGATTGGCGCCGGATTGCCGGTGGAGCAGGCTTGTGGATCGATGGTGGTCGACATTGGCGGCGGCACCACCGAAATTGCCGTCATTTCATTGTCAGGCTGCGTGTTTTCCGACTCGGTGCGTATTGGCGGTGATGTACTGGATGAGTGCATCATGACCTATGTGCGCCGCAATCATGGCAGCCTGATCGGCGAGGCCACGGCCGAAAGGATCAAGATAGCTTGCGGAGCCGCCTTGCCCGGCGGTGAATTCAGGGAAATTGAGGTGCGCGGACGGAATCTGGCTGAGGGTGTGCCCCGTTCCTTCACCGTCAATTCCGATGAAGTGTACGCCGCCATCCAGGATCCGCTGGAAGGGATCGTCGCCGCCGTCAAAAGCGCGCTGGAGCAGACGCCTGCTGAATTGTCCGCGGACATTTCCGAGCGGGGCATGGTGCTGACCGGCGGCGGAGCCTTGCTGCGTGACATGGACAAGCTGCTCAGTCGCGAAACCGGCCTGCCGGTCTTCGCCGCGGAAGATCCGCTGACCTGTGTCGCCCGTGGCGGCGGCCGCGCCTTGGCGTTCCTCGATGATCCCGCCTACGAGATGCTCTATGTCGGCTGACCGGTTGACGCCTAGTCGCTGACCGGCCGTATTTTCGGGGGTTGTCATCGAACAGGCCATTTTTTCGCGTCCCCGCACCGGCGGATACCGGATGCTGACCGCGCTTGCCGCGGCAGCCGCGCTCATGCTGGCCGAAGGGCGTTTCCCGGAAGACTTCAAGGTAATCCGCAGTCACGGCGCCCGCATGCTGGAGCCGCTGCATGTGGCGGTGCTGTTGCCCGGGCGGCTGGAGTCCTGGCTGGTGGAAATCGGGCGCACCCGCGCCAGTCTCAGGCGTGAGAACGCCGCCTTGCGGGCCGCGCAGTTGCAGTCGGCCGTGCGCCTGCAAAAACTGGCCGAGCTGTCCGCTGAAAACGCCCGCTTGCGCGGCCTGCTCAGTTCCGGTCTGGTTTCGGATGGCCGCCTGCTTCTGGCCGAGGTGGTGCGCGGCGATCCCGATCCGGACCAGATGGTGTTGTTGCTGGATAAAGGTCAGCCCGATGGCGTGACCGCCGGGCAACCGGTGCTGGACGCAGACGGGATCATGGGCCAGGTGATCGAGGTCGTCGGCAAGCAGTCCCGGGTCATGTTGATTTCCGACCGACGCCACGGTATCGCCGTACAGGACAAGCGCAGCGGCGCACGCGGTATTCTGCAGGGAACCGGTGACAATGCGCGGTTGGAGTTGCAATATGCTCCCGAATCCGCCGACATCGTCAAGGGCGACCTGCTGGTCAGCTCTGGTCTGGGCGTGCGTTACCCGGCCGGATACCCGGTTGCGGTGGTGAAGGAGGTCTTCCGGTCGGGAGGCGGGGAGTTCGCGAGGGTTCAGGCGGTTCCGGTCGCGGCGTTGTCGGACAGCCGTCACGTGATGCTTTTGTTTCCGCCCGTGGTCAGGACGCCGAAGCCGTTGGTGGAGAGCGATGCGGAACGTCTTTCGGAGTCGCCCGATGCGCGCCCGTGATCCGGCATTCGTCATCCCGCTCAGTTTCCTGGCCGGCCTCCTGCTGACGCTGGCCCCAATTCCGCCCCAGCTGGCATGGTGGCGGCCGGAATGGCTGCTGATGCTGCTGGTGTTCTGGGTGTTCAACCAGCCGGCCTATGTCGGGGTGTGGACGGCCTTCCTGCTTGGCCTGATCCTGGATCTGGTGATGGGGTCGCGTTTCGGCCTTCATCCGGCGTCGTTCGTGGCGGTCGCCTGGTTGGCGCGGGCGGCTTCCCTGCGCTTGCGCATGCCGGGCTGGAGCCTCTCAGGAGCGGTCATGGTCATGCTGACCGCCCTGGCGCTGGCGATCCGTTATCTGCTGGAGTCGATCTACGGCAATCCGCCGCAAACTTTCCAATATGCCTTGCCCTTGATCGGCAGCGCCCTCTGCTGGCCGGTTGTCAGCGCGATTTTGCAACGTTGGGGGAAATACTGATGTTATATCTGGCGTCCACTTCGCCGCGCCGTCGAGAACTCTTGCAACAGATCGGCCTGAAATTTGAAGTCCTCAAGATAGCCGTGGATGAATCGGTTCGTGATGATGAAGCCCCTGGCGAGTATGTAGCCCGTCTGGCGGTTGCCAAGGCGACCTCGGCGCTCGATCTCGTGCAGGGCCACGGCCTGGTGCTGGCGGCGGACACCACCGTTGTGCGCGACGGCGTCGTGATCGGCAAACCGGAAACCCTGGATGAGGCGGTGATGATCTGGGAAAGCCTGAGCGGTCGCAGCCATCAGGTCATGACCGGCGTGGCGCTGGCGCGCGGCGAACTGGTCAGCCATCGTGTCGTCACCACCGAAGTCCATTTCCGCACCCTGACAAGGGCCGAAATGCTGGCCTACTGGAATACCGGCGAACCGCGTGACAAGGCGGGCGGGTATGGCATCCAGGGGAGAGGGGCGGTCTGGGTTGACCGTATTGCAGGCAGTTACAGCAATGTGGTGGGGTTGCCCTTGGCTGAAACGGCGGAAATGCTGGAAACCTTCGGGTATAGTGTCTGGTCAGACCACTGAACCCGCCCGACTGACGCCAGAACAATACCAACATGTCCGAAGAACTCCTGATCAACGTCACCCCCATGGAATGCCGCGTCGCCCTGGTCGAGAACGGCATTGTCCAGGAGTTGTTTGTCGAGCGCACCGCCAAGCGCGGGCTGGTCGGCAATATCTACAAGGGCAAGGTCGTTCGTGTCCTGCCCGGCATGCAGGCCGCCTTTGTCGAGATCGGTCTCAGCCGCACCGCCTTCCTGCATGTCAGCGATATTGTCTGGCCGAAGCGCGACGGCCATGAGCCGCCGGGAATTCATGAAGTGCTGCACGAGGGGCAATCGCTGACCGTGCAGGTGATGAAGGACATGATGGGCAGCAAGGGCGCCCGCCTGACTACCGACCTGTCTATACCCTCGCGTTATCTCGTTTACATGCCTTATGGCGAGCATATTGGTGTATCGCAACGCATCGAGAGTGATGAGGAGCGGGATCGCCTCAAAGGGCTGACCCGCCGGTTGCGCGATGAGCTCGCCAGTGATCTCAAGGGAGGGGTCATCGTGCGTACCGCCGCCGAGGGCGTCAGCGAGGATGAGCTCCGTCATGACATGCAGTTCCTGCTCAAGCTCTGGCAGCACATCAGTGATCGCAAGCTGCGCGAAAGCCCCCCGAGCCTGATTTACGAGGAGCTGCCGCTCTACCAGCGCGTCATCCGTGACCTGATGACGCCGGAAATCGCCAAAGTGCTGATCGACTCGCGGGAAACCCATACCAAGGTGCTGGAGTTCGCCCAGGAATTCGTGCCCGGCGCCGAAGACAAGGTGGAACATTATCCCGGCGAACGGCCGCTGTTTGATCTTTACAATATTGAGGAGGATCTGCAGAAAGCCTTGTCACGCAAGGTGGCGCTGAAGTCCGGCGGCTATCTGATCATTGACCAGACGGAAGCCATGACCACGGTGGACGTCAATACCGGCTCTTTTGTCGGGACGCGCACACTGGAAGACACGGTATTCAAGACCAATCTGGAGGCGACGCATGCCATTTGCCGCCAGTTGCGGCTGCGGAATCTCGGCGGCATCATCATCATTGATTTCATCGACATGCAGGAGGACGAGCACCGGCTGCAGGTGCTGAAATCCCTTGAAAAAATGTTGTCGCGCGATCACGCCAAGACCAAGATCACCCAGGTGTCGGAACTGGGGCTGGTGGAGATGACGCGCAAGCGTACCCGCGAATCGCTGGAACACCTGCTTTGTGAGAGTTGTCCCACCTGCCAGGGTCGGGGTTCGGTCAGGACGGCCGAAACCGTCTGTTATGAAATCTTCCGGGAAATCCTGCGTGAAGCCCGCGCCTACGATGCCGCCAACGGCTACATGGTGGTTGGTAACCAGAAAGTGGTCGACCGCCTCTTGTCCGAAGAATCACCGGCAGTGGCTGACCTGGAGTTGTTTATCGGCAAGCCCATCCGCTTTCAGGTGGAAAGCCTGTATACCCAGGAACAATACGATATTGTCCTGCTGTAATGTCCGCTGCCAATAACCGGACTGAAACAGACGGCTGCCGCCGCAGGCGCGATAATGCCGTTTCCCCTTGCGCGAATCCGGATGCCTGATTTCAGATGCTGGCCTATTTTCATGCCGTTCACTGGCCGCGGATTCGCACGCTGATCCGGTTGGGGGCTTGGCTGGCCGCTGTTCTGCTGGCGCTGTCGCTGATCTTGTATGTCGTGGCCCTGCAGTTGTTTGCCAGGGCCGGAGAATACCGTCCGCAGTTGGAGCGGCAAATATCCGCCACGCTGTCGGCGCCGGTTCGCATTGAACACCTTGAGGCAACCTGGCAGGGGCTTCGGCCGGAATTCACGCTCACGGGCGTCCGGCTGCAGGACCCTGCGCAACCCGCCAGGGAACTGTTGCTGATCCCCCGTATCCGTATCGAACCCGCCCTCCGTCAAAGCTTGCTGCAATTGGCCCTACGATTCAATGTCCGGGTAGAAGGGCTGTCTCTGGGTATCAGCCAGTCTGAGCGGGGAGAGTGGCGGGTGGACGAACTGGCGATGTTGCCCGCCGGTTCGGATGAGTCCCGAAAGAAAGCGGTGAAGTGGGTGCTTTCCCAGGCTGAATGGCGGCTGGCGGATACCCGGCTGCGGGTCAGTGCATATTCACAGCCCGCTGCCTTGCTGGACAAACTGCAGATTATCAATCGCAACGGCCGCTCCCGGCATCAGTTGCGGGTGAACGGCAAGCTGGCCGGTGTCGGACCGGTCCGGCTGATGGCCGACATGACGGCCTCCGATGTGCTGAGTCTTTCCCGCTGGAGCGGAACCGTATTTGCTTCCCTGCCCGAGCATGAATGGTCAGCCTGGCTTCCGGCCTTGGATGGAATAAGCGCTTCCCGCCTCCACGCGGGCATTCAGGCGTGGCTCGAGTTGGGAGAGGGAAGCATTGGCTCCGCCTATGTGCGGGTACAGGCGACTGAACTGGATGCAGTTATCCGCGAACGTTCCCTTCATGTCGCTCACACCCTGCTGGACGCCTCCTACCGGCG
>DASUIL010000136.1:0-13057 GCA_036273075.1 Fluviicoccus sp.
TTCGGCCTGTGGCATCTGGATGAAGACAGCATCCGCCGCGGCTTTACCGAGATGCGGGAATTCTACGGTGACTGCCGCTTTCGCAACTGCCAGCACCAGACTGAACCCGGTTGCGCCCTGCGCGCCGCCGCCGAGGCCGGCAAGATCCTGCCGCGACGGCTGGAAAGCATGCACCGCCTGATTGCCGAGAGCAAAAGCCAGTAGAGCCGTTCCCGCCTGCAAGGTATACTCCCGGCGTCCTTTCCGGTGGTGGTTTTCATGTCCCGTTTCTTTGAGTTCCTGATGCACAACGCCGTGCTTGCCGGCGCGTTCTTCAGTCTGCTGGTCGCCTACATTGTGGTGGAAGTGATGCGCGGCGGCCGCTCGGTCAGCCCGCAGGGCCTGTCGCTGATGGTCAACAATCATCAGGCCGGGGTGGTCGATGTGCGCGACCCCGCCGAGTTCCGTCAGGGACACATTACCGGCAGCCGCAACATTCCCTACGCCCGCCTGATGGAGCAACTGGGCGAGCTGCCCGCCGACAAGGCGCTGATTATCGTCTGCAACCTCGGCCAGGTGGCCGGGACCGCCGCCCGCCAGCTCAAGGCCAAGGGCCTGAACAACGTCTACAAGCTGGAAGGCGGCCTGTCGAACTGGAAAAGTTTGTCACTGCCGCTTGTAAAGCGCTGAGACACCCCCAATTCCCTGATAGTGCTCCGGCCACATCGGCGCGGAGCGTCCGGAGAAGCTCATGGCCCACGTTGTCATCTACACCACGAAAATCTGCCCCTACTGCGTGCGCGCCAAGATGCTGCTGCAAAAGAAAGGCGCAGCCTTCGAGGAAATCGACGTCAGCAACGACCACGAGCAACGCATGAAGCTGGTGGAAATCACCCGTCAGCGCACCGTCCCCCAGATTTTCATCAATGACCGCCACATCGGCGGTTGCGATGATCTGTACGCGCTTGAGCGGCAAGGCGCGCTCGATCCCTTACTTGCCCAATGAACCCATAACTCCAAACAAGGAAACCCATCATGAGTGAACAAGAAACCCCGGGCGGCCAATTTGCCCTCGAACGCATTTTCGTCAAGGACTTGTCTTTTGAAGTTCCCAGCTCCAAGGTGTTCCTGGGTGAGTGGAAGCCGGAAATCAACATCAACCTGGCCACGGAAACCCAGCGCATCGGCGATACGCATTTCGAAGTCACCATGACGGTTACCGTCACCGCCACCAATGCCGGATCCACCGCCTTCGTGGCCGAAGTGAAGCAGGCCGGCATCTTCATGGTGCAGGGCGTGCCCGAGCCGCAACTGTCGCAGCTGCTGGGCGCCTACTGCCCGAACATCCTGTTCCCCTATGTTCGCGAAGCCATCTCGGATGTTGTGAATCGCGGCAGCTTCCCGCAAATGCTGCTGGCTCCGGTCAATTTCGACGCGCTCTACGCCGAGAACCAGCGTCAGCAACAGCAGCAGGCCGCCGCGCCCGCTCCCTTGCAATAAGCAAGCCCCTGTGTCCCGGCCCCATATGCCGGGACATTGCTTCACACTGACTCCCCTACCCCCGCAAACCCCTGCTGTCGCCAGGCTTCATACACCGCCACCGCTACAGCGTTGGACAAGTTCAGGCTGCGCCCGGCATGCATCGGCAACCGCACCCGCCGGCTCTCTGGCAGTGTCTCCAGCAAGCTCACCGGCAGCCCCCGGCTTTCGGGTCCGAATAACAGCACATCCCCTGACTGATACCGCGCATCAAAGGCGCTACCCGTGGTCTTGGTAGTGAAGGCGAATACCCGCTCCGGCTTCACGGCCTCCAGAAACGCCGTCCAGTCCGCATGCACCTGCACCCGCGCCCATTCGTGATAATCCAGACCCGCGCGGCGCAGCTTGCTGTCTTCCAGTACAAACCCCAACGGTTCAATCAGATGCAACTCCGCACCGGTATTGGCGCACAGACGAATGATATTGCCGGTATTGCCGGGAATTTCCGGCTCGAAAAGCACCACATGCATGTTGTGAATCCCCGATACGGGGCCCTTGCCAAATTTTTTTTGAAAATCGTGTCAACCGAATCCGGCCATCGACGTTATTACAGATACATTCAACGGAATGTGCCCCATTCAACCCGTGGAGAATACATCATGAACTTTACCAAGTCCGCTCTGGCCTTCGCTCTGATCGCCACCGCTTTCACCGCCACCCCGGTTCTGGCCCGGGAAGGCATGGGACTGCACATGTCGGAACGCCACAACCTGCACATCGAAGGCACGCACGAACGCCGTAACGGTAACATTATCCGCCGGCAGACTGACCAGCAATCCACCGACAAGGGCTTCAAGCGCGAAACCGTGCTGACCAACGCCAAGGGCGAAACCGCGACCCGCAATGTCGAGGTGGTCAATGACAAGGAGGCAGGCACGCACACTCGCACCATGACCGGCACCACCTTCGAAGGCAAGCCGATCTCCGGCCAGTCCGTCACGACCAAGACCGACAACGGCTTTACCCGTGAGGGTTCATTTACCGGTCCCAACGGCCAGACGCGCACTCGCGAGGTGGAAGTCAGCACGGAAAGCAACACCGTCACCAAGACCTCGACGACCACCAACCCCAACGGCAAGACCGAAACGCATACCAGCACCCATGTCATCCAGGGCGGCAAGTAAGCGTTCGGGAGCGGGACATGGACAGGCTTGAACCGGCGACGGCTTTTATTTATGGTGACTCCTCGCCAGCCCCTGCCCCGATCAATGCCGCCATGTCCCGAATCGCCCTGGAGCGCTTTGCCCGTGATATCAGCCACCGCGCGCTGCGGATGGCTGAACTGGCGACTCGCAACCGCGAGGCGGCGCTGGATATCGTCCAGGACAGCTTGCTGGCGCTGGTCAGCCGCTATGCCGACCGCCCTGAAAACGAATGGGCGCCGTTGTTTCATACCGTGCTGCACAGTCGCATCATGGACTGGAAGCGCCGTGAAGCCCGGCGTGGGAAATGGCTGGTCTGGCTGCGACCCGCCGAGGATGATCCCGAGGACAACCCGCTGCTGAATGTCCCGGAAATGGTGGATAGCAACCCGGCCCGCTTGCTGGAGCTGGCTTCGGATATCAGCTGCGTGCAGAGCGTGCTGGAATCGCTCCCGGTACGCCAGCAACAGGCCTTCCTGCTTCGCGCCTGGGAAGGCCTGGATACGGCGGCAACCGCTGCCGTCATGAACTGCAGTGAAAGCAGCGTCAAAACCCATTATGCCCGCGCCGTCGCCGCCTTGCGCGCCGGATTGGCCGGACAGGGAGCCACACCATGAATTCACCGCTGCGGGATGATCCGCTGGTGCGCAAGGTTATCGAAACGCTGGATCAACAGGCGGCTGCGCCGGACGCCGAACTGGATCGCCGGGTCCATGAAGCGCTCCGGGGCCGGCACGCGCCTGTTATCGCCCAGTATCGGGGCCGTTGGGCTATGGGCGGACTGGCGCTGGCCGCCGGGGTTTCCGTATTGCTGATGCTGCCGCCGTCAATATTACCCTGGCGTCCGGCGCCGACCCCCGTCGTTCATATCCAACCGCCCACGGTTGACCCGGAGTTCCTGGACGACATGGAATTGATCGCCACTCTTGGAGAAGACCCGGATGAAACCTGAAGCCTTGCTGGCCGGCTTGTTGCTGGTTGGCTCCAGTCATGCCATGGCGGCCGACCAGCCTGAACCCGCTTTACTGGAATATCTGGAGGCATTTGCCGACGATCAGGGCAATGTTTTCGACCCTGCCGACCTCGATACCGCCACCCGCGTCAATACACCGGCCACGACCGCCAAACCGGAGTCCAAGCCTCATGAATAAAGCCATGATCATCCTGCTGGCGTTGTTGTGCGCCACCCCGGTATTCGCGGACGGGACCGACTGGAACAGTTTGCCGCCTGAAAGTCGCAATACCCTGAAGCCCTTTCAGCAGCAATGGAAATCCCTTCCCCCTGAACGTCAGGCAGCCTTGGCCAAACGCGCCGAGCAGTGGACGCACATGACGCCGGAACAACAGGCTGCTATCCGCGAACGTTTCCAGCGCTGGCAGAACCTGCCGCCTGAAAAAAAGGAAAAACTGCTGAAACGCTACGAAGAGTTCAAAAAGCTTCCTCCCGAGCAACAGGGTGTTCTGAAAAGACGCTGGCAATGGTTCCGTTCGCTCCCTCCCGAGGAGCGCGAGGCCTTGAGATCCCGCTGGGAAAACCTGTCGCCTGCAGAGCGTGCCGAGATTAAGGAGCGGCTTCGCGACTCCTCTCCGCGCGAACGGCGGCTCATGCGGCGGCAGCTGCTGAATTTGCATCGCTAGCTGGCCCTGCATCACTTATTGAAGGATACCAAACATGAAAATCATCCTGACCCCCATGGCACTTTTCCCGTTGATGTTGTCCACGGCCGCTTTCGCCGCTGATGGTGCCGAGTGGCATTTCGATCTGGCGGGCGGCTTGACGCGCGAGAACTATCCTTCAGGAAGCCTGACTACGGCCGAAGCCCTGCTTAACCCCAGTGTATCCGTCGGTGACTGGCAGATTTATGCCGAAGCCCCTTACTACGGTAAGGAAGTCAACTATTCCGGTACATTCAATATCTATGGCCCGTTGGGACGCCTGCTGGGAACGCGCACGGTCAGCAAGTCAGAACGATTTGAAGGCATGGGCGATATCGTTGTCGGCGGCGACTACCTTCTTCCGGTGACAAACGACAATGTGCTGGCTCTGGTCGGCATGAATTACAAATTCGATAACGGTGATGAGAGTCAGCTGCTTGGATCAGGCAGTCGCGACCTCAGCCTGACCCTGAATGGTCGCTATCGGTGGCAAAAGGTGGATTTCAAGGCTGGTGTCGGCCATACCTGGATTGACTACACTACTTCAAACGCCCCCTCGGATGACTATACCTACTGGAACGCAGGACTGGCTGTACAAGTCATTGACCCGCTGAAACTGAGCATCCGATGGAGTGACCAGCAATCGATCGCTGGCGTAAAAACCAATCAATCGGCGGTGAATTTCGGCGCTGACCTCGAACTCAGTGACATGTTGTCAGTCAACGCCGGCTATCGACGCTATGAAAAAAGCACCCAGAAAGGCCAACCGGAATCAGCCGTCACTCTCGGTGTGAACTGGAGCCTTTAAAGCGCTGAAAGCGTCACGGCATTGTATCCGGATGCTCACTCGTCTTCGTCCTCCCCTTCCACTTCCATGCGCAACTCCTTGATCTTGCGGGTCAGGGTGTTGCGCCCCCAACCCAGCACATCGGCCGCATCGCGGCGACGGCCGCCGGTATGGTTAAGGGCTGCGGTGATCATGACCCGCTCGAATGCAGGCAAGGCCGTATTAAGCAGTTCCCGACTACCCGAAGCCAAAGCCTTTCGCGCCCATTCAGCCAACGCCTGTTCCCAGGTCTGGACCGGACGAACCACCTCATGAGTGGTGACCTGCTGCAATTCGGGTGGCAGGTCAGCCACCAGGATTTCCCGCCCCGAAGCCATCACGGTCAGCCAGCGACAGGTATTTTCCAATTGGCGGACATTGCCCGGCCACGGTAATTGCTGCATGAATGCCGCAGTTTCCGGACGCAGAATCTTGGTCTCCACGTTCAGCTCACGCGCGGCGCGCGCCAGGAAATGCTGGGCCAGCATGCCGATATCTTCCCGCCGGTCGCGCAAACGCGGAATATGGATACGGATGACATTCAGGCGATGGTAGAGATCCTCCCGGAACTTACCCTCGGCGACCAGACGCTCCAGGTTCTGGTGGGTGGCGGCGATGATCCGGACATCCACCTTGACCGGGACATGACCCCCGACCCGGTAAAATTCGCCATCGGCCAGCACCCGCAGCAGCCGGGTCTGGGTATCCAGCGGCATGTCGCCGATTTCATCCAGAAACAGGGTGCCATGGTTGGACTGTTCGAAACGCCCCTGCCTTAACGAGGTCGCGCCGGTGAATGCGCCCTTTTCGTGGCCGAACAGCTCCGACTCCATCAGGTCCTTCGGAATCGCCGCCATGTTCAGGGCAATGAAGGGACGACCGGCCCGGGGCGAATGACGATGCAAGGCGTGAGCCACCAGCTCCTTGCCGGTACCGGACTCCCCGTTGATCAGTACGGTAATATGGGACTGGGACAGGCGGCCGATGGCGCGGAACACCTCCTGCATCGCCGGGGACTCACCAATGATATCGACGCTCTTGGTCGGCGCGGAAGCCGGCAACGCACCCTGGTGTTGTTCATGATGATGCGCTACGGCCCGTTTCACCAGGCTGATCGCTTCGTCCACATCAAAAGGCTTGGGCAAATATTCAAACGCCCCGCCCTGATAGGAAGATACCGCCGAATCCAGATCGGAATGAGCGGTCATGACAATGACCGGGATATCCGGATGTTCGATGCGGATTTTGCCGAGCAGGGTCAGGCCGTCAATACCCGGCATGCGGATATCGGTGATGATGGCGTGCGGGGTTTCCCGGGACAACCGGCTCAGCAGGTGGTTGGCATCCTCGAAGGCCGTAGCCTGGAAGCCTTCCTGCATCAGGGCCTTCTCAAGCACCCAACGGATGGAGCGGTCGTCATCGACGATCCAAACCTTGTCATCTGCCGTCATGGCCATTCTCCAAAGGCAAGTAAATACTGAAAACGGTCTGGCCCGGTTGCGATTCGCACTCAATCAGGCCGTGGTATTGATGGATGATGTCCTGAGCGATCGACAGCCCCAGCCCGGTGCCGCTGGCCCGACCGCTCACCATCGGATAGAAAATGCGCTCGATCAGCCCAGGCGGAATCCCGGGTCCGTTGTCGATGATGTCGATGCGCATCACAATACGGTGCCGAACGGCGCCAATGGTGAATTGCCGCTGCGCCCGCGTCCGCAGCGTGATCATCGGCGGCAACTTCTGCGCCGGATTTTCCCGCAGGGCTTGCAGGGCATTGCCGGTGATGTTCAGGATTGCCTGGATCAACTGGTCGGGATCCGCCCGCAGTTCCGGCAGGGAAAGGTCATAATCCCGTACGATATTGACCTCCCCCTCCGCTTCCACCAGCACCAGGGAACGGATCCGCTCCAGGCATTCGTGAATGTTCACCGGCTGCAGATCCGGCAACTTGCGCGGACCCAGCATGCGGTCGGCCAGATTGCGTAACCGGTCAGCCTCATCGATGATGATCGAGGTATATTCAGCCAGATTGCTGTCCGGCAAAGCCCGGGCGAGCAGCTGGGCGGCTCCGCGGATACCGCCCAGCGGATTCTTGATTTCATGCGCCACGCCGCGCACCAGTTGGCGGGTGGCCTGATGGTTGGCGAGAATGGCCTCTTCCCGGGAAATGCGCAGCAAGCGATCGATCTGCTGCATCTCCATCAACAGGGCGGGCGGCTGGCCCGGCGACAGCAGCGCTGCAACGGTGTAATCGACACTGACTTCGTTGACGCCCACCCGCAAGTGCGCTTCGCGCTTGGTAAAGGGGTGCGCCGTACGCAGGGTTTGTTCGATCACCGCCATCGCTTCCTCACCGGCGACATCATTGAAAACCTCACGCAACGGTTGACCGACCGCACGGTTACGGCTGACCGCCAGCAGCATCTCGGCGGCGGGATTGAGATAGGTCACCCGCAGCCCTTCGTCTGTCATCAAAACAGCCGTACTGAGGTGGTCCAGGATCTGCTTGTAAATTTCAATACCAATGTTTACCACGGGAAAGTCCTGGAAATCATGCCTCGAAAATGAGGATTCTCCGCACCAATAATGCAAATAGCGCACCAGTTTTGACATATCACGAAAAACCGTGATATCACGCACCACAATAGCGCATATATTGCCGTGCTGTTGATTAATGCATCAGTTTTTGCACCAATCAGGTTCACCGACTAATAACAAACCTTGGGGGCATTTGTCGCAATAGCGGAACGAAAATGCGCTTACTGTCTCCCCGAGACTGGCCGCCGTAAGGCCGGAGCAGGTACAATCGCCGCGCCTTTCTTCCGTGTCGCCTTCGAGGTTCAGATGTCGCAGCAACAACCAAAAGTCGGATTTGTTTCCCTGGGTTGCCCCAAGAACCTGGTTGACTCCGAACGTATCCTGACCCAGCTCCGCTCCGAGGGTTACACGATATCCGCCGATTATGATGGCGCCGATCTTGTCGTCGTGAATACCTGCGGATTTATCGAATCTGCGGTACAGGAATCCCTGGACGCCATCGGTGAAGCCCTGAAAGAAAACGGCAAGGTGATTGTCACCGGCTGTCTGGGTGTCAAGGAGTCACAAATCCGTGAGGCCCATCCGAATGTGCTGAAGGTCACCGGCCCCCACGCTTATGAAGAAGTCATGCATGCCGTACACGGCTATCTGCCGCCGAAGCACGACCCCTACGTGGACCTTGTTCCGCCGCAAGGGTTGAAACTGACGCCCCGTCATTACGCCTACCTGAAAATATCCGAAGGCTGCAACCATCGCTGCACCTTCTGCATTATCCCTTCGATGCGCGGCGATCTGGTCTCGCGCCCCATCGGTTCGGTGATGAGTGAAGCGGAAAATCTGGTCAAAGCGGGAGTCCGCGAACTGTTGGTCATTTCTCAGGATACCTCCGCCTACGGTGTCGACCTGAAATACAAGCTGGACTTCTGGAACGGCCGCCCGATCAAGACCCGCCTGCAAGAGCTTTGCGAAACCCTCGGCGAACTGGGTGTCTGGGTCCGGATGCACTATGTCTATCCCTACCCGCATGTCGACAACATCATTCCGCTGATGGCCGAGGGCAAGATCCTTCCCTATCTCGATATTCCGTTCCAGCACGCCAGCCCCTCGGTGCTCAAACTGATGAAGCGGCCTGCCCACAGTGAGAATACCCTCGAGCGCATCCGGGAATGGCGGAAGGTTTGCCCGTCGCTGGTGATACGCTCAACCTTTATCGTCGGCTTCCCGGGTGAAACGGAAGAAGACTTCCAGATACTGCTGGACTGGCTGCGCGAGGCTCAACTGGATCGGGTCGGCTGTTTCAAGTACTCCCCGGTGGATGGCGCCAAGGCCAACGAACTTCCGGACCCGGTACCTGAAGATGTTAAGGAGGAGCGCTGGCAGCGCTTCATGGCGGTTCAACAGGAAATTTCGGCCGCCCGATTGCAGATGCGCGTGGGTCAACGCATCCAGGTCTTGATTGATGATATTGACATCGAAGCCGGGGTTGCCATTGCTCGCTCGGCTGCCGATGCACCGGAAATTGACGGTAATGTCTTTATTGAAGGCGAAGGTGCTTCAGCACTCAAAATCGGAGATTTTGCCATGGTGACCGTGGTCGAGGCCGATGACTACGATCTTTACGCGGAACTCTGATATGAAAAAGCCGGCGTCAGCCGGCTTTTTCATATCACGGACGGATCATCAGACGAGCGCCAGTATCCGCGCTTCAAGCGCATCCAGATCCGGGATATAGGCCAAGTCTTCCCGGAAACGGACCTGCATGAACTCCATCGGCCCCACCTGAGCCTTCTCGATGTCTTCCAGTTCGGAAATCTTGATCTTGATCTGCTCGGCGGCAGCCTGCAGGGCAATACCATATTCAGGCAATTTGTCGCCAATACTGATCGCGTGAACAATGGCAATTGTCTGCGGTTCCGGGGCCTTGCTGCCCTTGTTCAAGGCCTCGAACGAGAAAACCGGAATCAACTTGGATTGCCACTCCACCGACCCCAAATACCCTTCCTTCTTTTTCTTAAGCGGCGTCAGGTGATTGGCAGGCACGAAATCGAGTACGGATGTCGTGGGCACCATCAGCATTTTTTGCCATACTGGCAGCAAGTAGCCGGGCAAGCTGCCGGTGGTGGCGCTCAGCAGCGTGGTTTGCGACAAAGTCCCCAGTTGTGACATGACACTTCCCCTCAGGCTGCGGAATGCAGTCCCGTATTTATGTAATTAACCAGTTTCTGCGCCAGTTCCAGCGGCTTACCGCTAAAGGAGACACAACCGGTGGCGCGCATCGAATCCGGCTGGCTTGCACAGGCACAGGAATCCGAGTCCTGAGCCCAGATTACACCTCCGGCATCTACCATCATCGGGCCGCTGATTGAACCGTCACCGCCCATTCCGCTGAAGATGATTGCGACCGAACGTTTGCCAAAACGCCGGCTGATATTCGCAAGAACCTGGTCGATGGACGGTGAATAAGGACCATCCCATGGCATATCCCGTGAAATGACCTGACCATCGGCACTAAAATCAATTTCCGACTCAACCGGCGCAATCAACAACTCACCATGCTTCAGGGTTTCTCCATTAGCCGCCATGCGGCAGGGAATATGATTGTGCCGCACCAATACCCGGGTCAGTGACTCCTGCATGCGTTTATCGATGTGTTGGGCAAGCAGGAAAGCAACCGGCAAGCCGCTAGGTAGATAATCCAGAAACTCCTTGACTGCCGCCGGGCCGCCGAGAGACGCAGCAAGTACGCATACATACTCCAGCTTTGTCGATTGACGCCGTTGCAGTATCTCTGCAGGCAGGCTAAGCCTGACCGTCTCCCGTATGCTCTTGACCGCGGACTTCTCCAGCGGATCCAGACTCTCACTGATGACGGGCTGGCCGATAACTTCATGAAGCTTGATGAAGACCCGCCGTTCCCAGCGCGGATAGGCGCGCGTTCCCTGAACAGGCGCCTGCTCCACCCCAAACAGGATTGGGGACTCCTGGGACAGAAGCTTGTCCAACAGGTCATCGTCTTCATCCTGGAGGTCAACCAACCATACATCCGGAACTACATTGACCAAGGTTTTGCTGTCAACACGTTCCGGCGGTACGTTCAGCACCAGATCATATCCATGCCCCTTTACCGCGTGAGCCAGAGCCAGTCGTTGCAGACTGGAGTCCGAGATGATGGCCACGCGCGGGTTATGCACGGATTCCATGGCTATTACCTCTGAGCTGTGGTTGCGGCAAGCAATTCACCAATGGTTTCCAGAAGTTGCTGTTCCTGGAACGGTTTACCCATGTAGCAGTTCACGCCAATCTGGAAAGCACGCTCACGGTGCTTTTCGCCGGTCCGGGAGGTAATCATGATGATTGGCAAACCTTCCAGATTCGGATTGTGGCGTACGAGAGAGGCCACTTCGAACCCGTCCATGCGCGGCATTTCAATATCGAGCAGCATGATGTCCGGACGGATATCTTCCAGCTTGGTGATGGCGTCGAGACCATCCTTTGCCAGAACGACTTCGTACCCATGACGTTCCAGCAGACGCGACGTAACCTTCCGCACTGTCACGGAATCGTCGACCACCATGACTGTCTTGGTTACCTTTTCGACAACCGGCTCGACCACATCGGCATCGACCTTCTGTACCCGAGGCTTGGTAATGGCTGCGGCACGCAGCATGGCCAGCACATCAAGAATGATAACAACGGAACCGTCACCCAGAATGGTTGCCCCGGAAATCCCGGCAACGCTGGCCAACTGCGCACCCACGGATTTGACGACGATTTCACGCGAACCGATCAGCTGGTCGACCTGAATTGAAACGCGTTGTTCGCCGCCCCGCACGAGCAGGATGGGTAGGGGCAAGGTCTGGCCAAAAAGCGAAGGCGTACGCACACCATGTACGAACTCACCCAGGTAATGCAGCTTGTAGGAAATGCCTGCGTATTCAAACGGAGGAGCTTCAGGGCCGTAATAGGTTTCCAATTCGTACGGGCTGGCGCGGACGATACCTTCAATCTGCGACAGCGGAATCGCATATACATCCTCACCAATTCGCACCATCAGGGCGCGGCTGACCGCAACCGTGAACGGCAGGCGCAAGGTGAACGTAGACCCTTGGCCACGCACCGAGTTGATGATAATGACACCGCCCAATTGCTTGATTTCGCTTTGCACCACGTCCATGCCGACACCGCGGCCGGAAACCTGCGTGACCTGGGAGGCCGTGGAGAGACCTGCATGGAAAATGAACTGCAACAATTCCTTTTCGCTGATTTCCGTATCCGGACTCAGCAAGCCGCGCTCGATGGCCTTCTTGCGCACGGCATCGGTATTGATGCCTCGGCCATCATCACTGAGTGTCAGAACTACTTCACCGCCTTCGCGCGACAGGCTCAGCGTAATGCGGCCCATCATCTCCTTACCGGCTTTCGCACGCTCTTCCGGAGACTCCATGCCGTGGTCGACAGCGTTACGAAGCATGTGTTCCAGCGGAGCTACCAGACGTTCAAGCAAGGTGCGGTCCATTTCACCTTCAGCATTGATCACCAGCAATTCCGCGGGTTTATGAACTTCCTGCGAGGTCTGCCGGACAATCCGCTGCAAACGTGGCACCAGACGTGAGAATGGCACCATCCGAGAACTCATCAGGCCTTCCTGAAGCTCGGTATTCAGGCGGGACTGTTGCAGCAACAGCGTTTCCGTGTCACGGGCTTTTTCGATCAGCGTTCCCTTGATGTCCATCAAGTCAGAAGCGGATTCGTACAGGGACTTGGACAGCTGGTTAACCGCAGAATATTGGTCCATTTCCAGCGGGTCGAAGTCTTCGTACTTCCCGCCTTCCGGAGTGTGCTGGGCAATAATCTGCGCTTCAAGCTCGCCCTGCATGCGTCGCAACTGTTCAGCGAGACGCTGCACGGTTGCGCCCATTTCTTCCACCGTCTGGGCAAATCCATGTACGCCCATTTCCACGCGAGAGCGAATGATCGAGCCTTCCCCGGCAAGGTTGATCAGTTTTTCCATCAGCTCGGAGGAAACCCGGATCATTTCCTGCGCCGATTGCTGGGCCTTCACATTCCGGAAATTGCCCATCATGGAGGGCATGCCGATTTCTTCGGGGAAGATATTGGCGACACTTTCCGGCAGTGGCGCGGTAATCGCAGCCGGAGCCGTAGCTGCCGACGGAACAGTCGGGGTCGGCGCAGCAGCATTAACGTGAACAGGCTGGTCATCACTGAAGGTTGAAGGATTGGCCAGATAGCGTTTCAGTTGGGCGACCAGATCAGAAACCCCGGGACACTTGCCTTCCGCACGAAGCATGTCAACCGCCTCGGCAATCCGGTCGTGGCAACGTTGCAGCACGGAAAAGACGGCAGGAGTGCCTTGATA
>DASUIL010000137.1:0-3376 GCA_036273075.1 Fluviicoccus sp.
TGATGGCGTTATTGACCAGATTGGCCAGTACCTGCCCCAGGCGCAGCGGATCGCCGATCAGGCGGCGGGGCACGTCCGGGGCGATGTCGACGCGGAACGACAGCCCCTTTTCCCGCGCCTTCATCAATTCCATGTCACCCAAGTCGGCCATCACCTGATCCAGGTCGAGGCCGGTCTGCTCGAAGGACATCTTGCCCGCCTCGATCTTGGAAAAGTCGAGGATGTCGTTGATCAGCGCCAGCAGGTTGCGGGCGGCGGCGTCGACCTTGCGCAGGTAATGGCTTTGCTGCTCGTTCAGGCCGCTTTCCAGCGCCAGATGCGACATGCCGATGATCACGCTCAGCGGCGTGCGGATTTCATGGCTCATATTCGCCAGAAAATCGGATTTCAGCCGCGTCGCCTCTTCCGCCAGCGCCTTGGCCTGTGCCATGACCTGTTCCGATTCCTTCTGGATGGAAATGTCGATCAGCGTGCCGACGGAACCCGCCTGCGCGCCGCCGGGCCACCCGAAACCGGCCAGCGTGTACAGCACCGGATGATCGCGGCCATCGGCAAAAGGTACGTTCATCTCAGCGGTGAACACCCCGCCGTCGCTGAGGATGCGCGCGTTGGCCTCGCGGTAAAGATCGCGGTCCGCCGGCGGCAGCTGCGTGAACTCCGTGACCGTCTTGCCGATCAGTTCGTCCTGACCGATGCCGAAGGCCTCGCGGAAAGCGCGGTTGAAGCCGAGATAACGCCCGGCAGCATCCTTGAAGAACACCGGATAAGGCAGCGCTTCGAGCAGCACCCGCCGGAATTCCAGTTGTTCGGCCATCATCTGCTCGAACCGCTTGCGCTGCGTCAGGTCGCGCACCACGAAACAGAAACAGACCCCGTAATGGGCATGCCGGGGCATCGGCGTGAAACTGATTTCCAGCGGCAGCGTCAGGCCGTCACGGGTGCGGCCCTGGAATTCCCCGCTGAACGGCACGGCCGGAGCGCCCTCTTCCGCACTGCCGCAACCGGCCGGGATAATCGCTTCCGGCAGCAACGCCGCGACCGGCAGGCCGACCAGTCCGCCCCGGGCATGCCCGAAGACCTCGTCCGCCTTCGGATTGGCCTGCAGGATCAGGCCGTCGGGGCCGGTCACCAGGATGGCGTCAGGAGCGCACTCCAGGATGTGACGGTACCAGGACTCGGCCATGGCCAACGCCTGCCGCTGCCGGTCGAGATCGGTCATCGCCTGCTGGTAGCTCGCCAGCGCGCGCGACAGGTCACCGATTTCGGTATCGTCGCCTGCATGCGGAAAGGAGACGCCGCGCTCCCCGGCCAGCAACCGGCAGGTGGCGGCGGTCAGCGCCGCCAGCGGGTCGAGCAGGCGGCGGTGGTAAAAGCGGAACTGGGTCAAGGCAATGAGGATCAGGGTGAGCGCCATCATCGCCACAGCGGCGATCATCAGCCGCTCCACCCGCGTGTCCAGCCCGGCGGTGTGGCTCATCAGCCGCTGGTGGATGCGCTCATCCACCTGGGCAATGTCGCGACGGATGGCGCTCTTTGTTACCCGGTAGGATTCCCCGAAGGCCAGTTCCAGCGCTTGCGGGCGATCCCCCAGCGCACCGGCCTCGAAAATGCGCGCCTCCAGTTGCAACAGGGCATCCGAACGGCTCTTGGCCGAACGGATCAAGGCTTTCTCGCCCGGCTCCAGCTCCAGCGCCAGCAGGCGCTCGACGGCATGCTCGCGATTGCGCAGCCGGTTCTTCTCATTCAGGAATTCCAGACGGTAGCGGTCATCGCCGCTGACAGCGTAGGAGCGCACGGCATCCGTCAGGAAATCACTGGCCGCGCCCAGGCGGCTCAGTTCATCGCTGGCCTGATGCAGCTGCACCAGGGCGTCGCGCCGCTGGTGCGATGTGCCGAAGGTGAGCAGGATCAGCACCGCCGTGACGGTGAGCATGAAGCCCTTGATCCAGGCAATGCGCAGGCCGACCGCCTTCAACCGCATGCCCGGACTCCGGACACGATCCCGTCCGCCGCGTTCCTCATCGCAGCCTCCCGATCATGTAATCCACCGCCACGCGGATCTGGCGGTCGCTGTAGACGCCTTCATAGTCCCGCTTGCCCGGCATGATGCGGGGTTCGCCGGGCATGCCATCGATGGCGGCGCGGTAAAGCTGTTGTCGGCCCTTGGCCAGCCGGGGCTTCCACGCCTCCCGGTCACCCAGCACCGGCGCGCCCAGCCCGCCGCCGTCATCGTGGCACAGGGAACAGATCTGCTCATAAAAAGCCTTGCCGCTCCGGGCGGACGCGGAGCCGGGCCATGCCGCAAACAGGCTCGCCACAAGAAACAGAGTCGAAGAAACGGAAAGTGTTTTCATGGATGGACGCCTCCCTGGCTATCGCTAGAATCCTGATCATTCCTGTCTCAGGTTGCTTGAAGTAAAGCAAGCGGGTCGGCATTCCGCAAGGCGGTTGTCCTGATTTTGTACAACCGGTCACAGAACGGCGGGAAAGCCGCGCCGTGACCGGCGGCATTCAGTCTCACGCGGCGCGCAGCGCCCGCAAGTCACGCAGGAAATAGGTGCCCAGACCGGCGATGATCACCGCCATGCCCGCCACCGTCACCGAGGTGAAACGCTCACCGTTGATCCACGCCCCCCACACCAGCGCGAACGCGGGCGTCAGGAAGGTGGTCAGCGACACCGTCGCGGGCGGCAGCGCCTTCACCAGGAAGAAGTAGCAGAGCATCGCCACCACCGAGGCCATCACCACGCTGTAGGCCAGCGCCGTCAGAGTCACCCAGCCGGGCATGGCGCGCGGCATCGACTGCGCGAAGAACGGCAGCACCAGCAGCATACCGGCGGTCGAGAACAGCAGCGAACCGGTGGTCTGCGCCAGCGGATGCAGCTTCGCCTTGTCGTGCTTCAGCAGGAACACCGACGCCACGTAGCAGAACACGCCCATCAGCACCAGGAAGACGCCCTTGCCCTGCGCCGCCACGTGCGGGCCGCCCTGCATGATCAGCACCAGCCCGCCGAAGGCCATGCCCATGCCCAGCCACTGCTCGGCGCGCAGCAGCTGGGTGCGGAAGACGCCGTGGGCCAGCAGGCCGACGAACAACGGCGCCAGTCCGAACAGCAGCGAGATCAGCCCCGAGGGCAGGTAGGCCGCGCCGAGGTAGGTGAACAGCATCGCGCCCAGCAGGCTGAGCATGCCCGCCGCGTAACTCTTCACGGCTTCGCGATGGAACGGCAGGCGTTCCCCCAACATCCACAGACACAGGGCCGCCAGCGGCGCCGCCAGGGCGAATCGCAAGGCCAGCGCCCAGACCGGGTGCAGCTCGCGAATGCTCAGGACCACCGCCAGCGGCGTGGTGGACCAGATGAAAACCAGCAGGGCG
>DASUIL010000138.1:0-3637 GCA_036273075.1 Fluviicoccus sp.
CCGCTGCCTGTACGTGGTCGATTCGCGCCAGAGCCTGCACTTCCAGCAGCTGTTCACCACCGCGCGCAAGGCCGGCTTCCTGCGCGCCGACGCGCAGTTCGAGCACATCGGCCACGGCACCATCATGGGCCCGGACGGCAAACCGCTGAAAACCCGTTCCGGCGACAGCGTGAAGCTGGTCGACCTGCTGGACGAGGCCATCGAGCGCGCCTACGCGCTGGTGAGCGGCAAGAGCCCGGAGATGGCGGAAAGCGAACGCCGCCAGATCGCCGAGGCAGTCGGCATCGGCGCGCTGAAGTACGCCGACCTGTCCAAGAGCCGCAACACCGACTACATCTTCGACTGGGACGCGATGCTCAGCTTCGAGGGCAATACCGCGCCTTATCTGCAGTACGCCTACACCCGCGTGCAAAGCGTGCTGCGCAAGGCCGAGGACTACAACCCGGCAGCCGCCATCGTCATCAGCGAAGCGGCGGAGAAGCAGCTGGCGGTGGCGCTGTCGCAGTTCGAGGACGTGCTGTCCACCGTGGCCGAAGGCAGCCAGCCGCACCACCTGTGCAGCTATCTGTACAGCGTGGCGACGCTGTTCTCGCGCTTCTACGAAGCCTGCCCGATCCTGAAGAGCGAGGGCGAGGTGCGCCACAGCCGCCTGCAGCTGGCGGCGCTGACCGGCAAGACGCTGAAAACCGGCCTCGGTCTGCTCGGCATCGCGGTGCTGGAAGCGATGTAAGGCGTGCCGGCCCGCCAAGGTTGGCCGCAAGGCCGGCCGTGTGCCGCACCAGTCAAAAAACCCGCCAGCAGGCGGGTTTTTTCATGATTGCCGCTCAGGCCGGCGCGGGAGCGGTTGCGGCCAACCTTGCTGGCCCGATATCTGCGCCCGTGCGCCGGACAGGCGGGGAGATCCCACCAGGCAAGCCGCTCAGCTGGCAAAAACGGCCGGAGCTGGCCGCCCGCAGCGTGGCGGGCTCAGCCCCGGTAGCGCAGTGCCTCGACGAAGGCGAGGAAGGCGGGGGAGGTTTGCCGCCGGTTAGGGTAGTACAGGTGGTAACCCTGAAAGGACGGGCACCACTCGGGAAGCACCTCCACCAGCCGCCCATCCGCGAGGTAGGGCGCGACCAGTTGCTCCGGGATATAGCCTAGCCCCAGCCCGTCCAGCGCGCCGTTGAGTACGTGCATGATGCTGTTGAACACCAGTTGTCCCTCCCCCCTGACGGTGAAGGCCTTGCCGTCCTTCTCGAATTCCCAGGCATAGATGGCGCCCGAGGGGCGGTGCCGGATATTGATGCAGGCGTGCCCGGTCAGCTCGTGGGGCGTTTCCGGGCGGGAGCGTGTCTCGAAATAGGCCGGCGAGCCAACGACGGCGAGGCGCCAGTCCGGCCCGATGCGCACGGCAATCATGTCCTTGCTGACGGACTCGCCCATGCGTATGCCCGCGTCGAAACGCTCTTCGACGATGTTGCGGAAGCCGTAGTCGACAAAGAGCTCCAGCGTGATGTCCGGATACTGGCTCAGGAACGCGGAAAACTTCGGTCGCAAACATAACTCGATCTGGTCGTCGGTACAGGTGAGACGGATGGTGCCCGCCGGTTTGTCCCGCAGCTCTCCCAGAGCCTCGACCTCGGCGGCGATCTGCTCGAACAGCGGGGCCAGCGATCTCAGCAGACGCTCGCCGGCTTCGGTCGGGGAGACGTTGCGGGTTGTGCGCGCCAGCAGGCGGATGCCCAGCCGTTCCTCAAGCGTCCTGATCGTGTGGCTCAGCGCCGAGGGCGTCAGATCAAGCCTTGCCGCGGCCTTCGAGAAGCTCTGCTCGCGGGCGACGGCGACAAAGGCCTGCAGGTCGTTCACTTTGGTCGGTTTCATTACTGAAAAATTCTCACAAGTACATGAAGACTATACCGGCTAATAGTCTTGGCGTCGATGCGTCACTATCTGCCTGCACCGCGATGACGGTGCTGGCGGGCAGCCTGCACGCCAATTCAGATACCACAAGGAGTACTCAAATGGACGCCGCAATCTCCAGGAAAAGCTTCATCAAGGGCGCGCTGCTGACCGGCACCGCCATGCTGATCGGTGCGCAGCCGGTGTTGGCCAGCGCATCTGCAACCGCAACAGGAAATACCATGCAACTGACCCAGAAGTGGGACAAGACCTTCCCCCAGAGCGACAAGGTCGATCACCAGAAGGTGACGTTCAAGAACCGCTACGGCATTACGCTGGCGGCGGACCTGTACTTGCCGAAAAGCCGGGGCAGCAAGCGCCTGGCGGCGCTCGCGATCAGCGGCGCGTTTGGCGCGGTCAAGGAGCAGTCTTCCGGTTTGTACGCGCAGACCATGGCCGAGCGCGGTTACGCGACGGTTGCGTTTGACCCCTCGTACACCGGCGAAAGCGGCGGCGAGCCGCGCAATCTCGCCTCTCCGGAGATCAATACCGAAGACTTCAGCGCCGCGGTCGACTACCTCGGCCAGCAGTCCTTCGTCGACCGCGAGCGGATCGGCATCATCGGCATCTGCGGCTTCGCCGGCATGGGCCTGAATGCGGCGGCGGTGGACAAGCGCATCAAGGCCGTTGCCACCACCAGCATGTACGACATGTCGCGCGTGATGGCGAAGGGTTACAACGACAGCCTGGGCGAGGCGCAGCGCGGGCAAATGCTGGAGAAGATGAGCCGGCAGCGCTGGGCCGACGCCTCCGCCATCGGTCCGCGCATTCTGCCCGAGACGCTGGATGGCGTGACCAACCCCGTGGTGCGGATGTACTTCGACTACTACCGCACACCGCGTGGTTTCCACGAACGCTCGCTGAATTCCAATGGCGGCTGGACGGCATCGATGCCCATGTCCTTCATGAACATGCCGCTGCTCACCTACATCAACGAGATCTCGCCGCGCCCCATCCTGCTGATCGCGGGAGAAAAGGCCCATTCACGCTACTTCAGCGAAGACGCCTACAAGGCCGCGGCGGAGCCCAAGGAGCTGCTGATCATCAAGGACGCCATCCACACCGATCTGTACGACCAGGTCAACATCATTCCCTGGGACAAGCTGGACGCGTTCTTTGGCAAGCATCTGGCGAAGTGAGCGATGGCGAATCAGCTTGTTGACGCGTCGATAAGCCGCGCCGGGAACCGGGAAGCAAGCGGTGACCGGCGCGCCTGCTGGAGCGGTGTCTTCGCGATGACGCTTTGCGTCTTCGTGCTGATCGCTTCGGAATTCATGCCGGTGAGCCTGCTGACCCCGATGGCGGCCGAACTGCAGGTCAGCGAAGGGCTGGCGGGCTACGGGCTCGCCATCTCCGGCGTGTTCGCGGTGGCCAGCAGCCTGTCGATCGCGTCGCTGGCCGGCGCGATGAACCGCAAGACGCTGCTGCTGTGGCTGACCGGACTCATGGGCGTGTCGGGGCTGGTGGTCGCGATGGCTCCCGACTACCCGACCTACATGGCTGGCCGCGCGCTGATCGGCGTGGTGGTCGGCGGGTTCTGGTCGATGTCGGCGGCTGTCGCCATGCGGCTGGTGCCCGCCCAACAGGTGCCGAAGGCCCTGGCCGTCTTCAACGGTGGCAATGCGCTGGCCACCGTGGTGGCGGCGCCGCTGGGCAGTTATCTTGGCGGCGTCATCGGCTGGCGCGGGGCCTTCTTCTG
>DASUIL010000139.1:0-2474 GCA_036273075.1 Fluviicoccus sp.
GCATGTACGCGGGCATCAAGTATCCGACCATCCTGGGCTCGGACGGCGTCGGTGAAGTGGTGGCGGTGGGCGAGGGCGTGGATGAAGGCCTGATCGGTCAGGAAGTCATCCTCAATCCGAACGTGGGCTGGGGCGACAATCCCCGTCATCAACTGCGTTCCTACAGCATCCTGGGTCTGCCCAAGGACGGCACGCTGGCGGAATACGTAGTGGTGGACGCCGACCGCGTCCGCGCCAAGCCAGCGCACCTGCTGATCGAACAGGCGGCCGCCCTGCCGCTGGCCGGAATGACCGCCTATCGCGCCCTGTTCGGCCGTGCCGGTCTGCAACCGCATGAAAAAGTACTGATCAGCGGGGTAGGCGGTGGTGTGGCGTTGTACGCCATGCAGTTTGCCGTGGCTTGCGGCGCTCAGGTTTATGTGACTTCCGGCAGCGAAGACAAGATTTCCCGCGCCATCGCCATGGGTGCCAAGGCCGGGGCCAATTACAAGGAAGAGGGCTGGCAGAAGACTTTCGCCAAGGCCCACGGGGAAATGGACGTGATCATCGACAGCGCGGGCGGTAACGGCTTCGCCGCGTTGGTGGATCTGGTGGCTTTCGGCGGCCGTATCGCCTTCTATGGCGGCGGCCAGGGCAATATCAACAATCTCAATCCGCAGAAGCTGTTCTGGAAGCAGGCCAGCATCCTCGGCTCGACCATGGGCAGCGACCAGGAATTCGCCGCCATGGTCGATTTTGTGGAAAAGCACCAGATCGTGCCGGTCGTCGACAGTGTCTATACGCTGGAAAACGGCAAGGCTGCCTTCGAGCACATGGCGAACGGCGCGCAGTTCGGCAAGATCGTCATCAACGTCAGCTGAGTCATTCCACGCACCGGCCGGGGTTATCCCGGCCGTTCTCAGAATTTCAGTACCGGTTTGCCGCGGCCGATGACTGGCCCGGTCGGCTGCCCGTTGCGGGATCCCCCGGCCGGTTCCAGGCTGATGAGGACCAGCGTTCCCGCCATAGCCAGACCCTTCGCTCCCTTGGCGGATAGCGCCAGCTCGGCCGTTTTTTCGCGCATGTCCAGCAAGCCCAGCGATATCGGCGGTTTGCCCTCGGGAACCGCCCATAACTCCAGTGTCTTGTCCGCATCCAACCTGACCGGGAACAACACGGAAACGCTCAAGCGCTGATGGGGCTGGTCCAGCCGCACCAGCCAGTTCGGACGGCCTTCCGGCGTGCTGATAACGGCCAGTTCCAGCAAGGGCGCCGGAGCCGGTCTGAGGATAATGAAACCCAGCAGCAAGGCGGCGGCCAGTGTCGCGCCGATCGCCCAGTTCCGCCAGAATGCCAGGCCGAAGAAGGGTTCCGGTTCGAAGTCGATGCCCAGACGCGCCCGGATATTCGCCCAGACCTGGTCGGGCGCCTCTTGCGGCGGCAGTGCGTTTCCCCAGATATTGAGGCGGCTTTCCCAGGCACGGGTCATCCGTTGCAGTTCGGGGTCGCGCGCCAGCAGGGCGATAAAACGGTCGCGGGCCCGGCCCTCCAGAGTCCCCAGCACATATTCCGCCGCCAGCCGTTGTTTCAGTTCGGGGTTGTCGTAGTTCATGTCGGCAGGTACCGCCGCAGTTGCTGAAGTCCGCGCCGGATCCGTGTCCTGACGGTGCGGGCGGGAATGTCGAGCTGGGCCGCCAGCGCGGCGGGGGTCATGCCCTCGAAGTAAGCCAGCGAGAGCGACTCCAGGTCATGGGCGTCCAGTTGCTCCAGACAGCGGGTCAGGGTCTTGCTATCGCGGTCGGTCATCCGGGTGTGCAGCGGGGCCGGGGGCTCCGAGGTCAGCCGCGCGCCATCACCGGCCTGCCGGTCAGCCTGTCTCAGCCTGTCAAGGCAGCGCTTGCGCACCAGTGTATTCAGCCAGACCTGCACCGGGCCGTCATCAGGGCTGTAGTGGCTGGCGTTCTGCCACAGCCCGACATAGACATCCTGCAATACTTCTTCGGCATCATCGTGCCGCCGCAGCAAGCCCAGTGCGATAGCATGGAGACGCGGGGAGGTCGCTTCGTAAAGTTGCCGGAACGCCTGACGGTCGCCCAGACTGATGCGCGACAACAGGAATGCGGGATCTTTGGCCATCCGGTCGGTTCTCGGTGAAATCCGGGCAGCATGCCCATCAATGCGTATAACCTAAGCCCTGGAGCGGACAGGCGCAATGGCGTCATCCCGTGTCGCGTGACCAGTCCCAAGGCCAAAATGACCAGTCTTTGGCATTCCGCAAGAAAAAGCGGGCAAAAATCCTTTAGTGATTGCGAGTTACAGAAGCCTTGTGATAAAAAACAGTAAAAATTTACAGACTTTTCCCGGGAATTGCCGGACAAGTCTCGGGGCTATCCCGTCACCGTCAAGAATAACCAGCAAAGGAAACAAATAATGGTTCTGCGCAAGCTGACTCTGGCATTACTGGGCATGGGGGTAATGCTGCCGGGTCTTTCTCA
>DASUIL010000140.1:0-4478 GCA_036273075.1 Fluviicoccus sp.
CCCGGCTGCAATCTGGTTGGCCAGCCGGGTATCCAGCAGATGGATGCGTCCGCTCATGGCGTCGGAATCTTCAGGGTTTTGCCCAGCATGACGTTGTCATCCTTCAGCTTGTTGGCTTCGCGCAGGGCTTGCTCGGAAACGCCGTAGCGAACGGCGATCGCCGACAGGCTGTCTCCCGTCTTGACGATATGGGTTACGGGAGATTTAGGAGCCTTGTCGCCTGCCGGTTTCTTATCAGCCTTATCAGCCTTATCAGCCTTATCAGCCTTATCAGCCTTATCAGCCTTATCAGCCTTATCAGCCTTATCAGCCTTATCAGCCTTATCAGCCTTGGCTGGAACGCTCTTCACCGGGGACTTCGCATCAGGCTCGCTTTTATCTTTGGAAGGCTTCTGGGTATTGGCCGCCAACGTTTCGGTTTTCTTTACCTGCGCAGGCTTGGCTTCCATCGCGGCAGGCTTGACCGCTTCCGGCGGAACTGATTTAGCCGACGTTTTAACTTCAACCTTGGCAGACTTGGCTTTATTTTCCGGCGTTCTGACTGTCGTTGCCGGTAAAGACGGCGCTGCTACCGCACCGCCCGCAAAATCCTCCAGCGACATCGGCAGGCTGGCTTTGGGTAATTCCCTGACCGGCGCGACGGCTTTTTCCGTAACAGGGCGGACAGGCACAGGCTCCGGAGCCTTGACGACCACAGGCTTCACGGTTGCAGTCTTTTCTGTCGCCTTGGTGGAGGCAGAGTCTCCAGCCATCAAGCTTAAAGCCGTATTCACCGGAACTACCGGCTTATCGAGCAGTTTCTCGGGAGAGGGCTTGGCGGCCTCTACCGGTTTCGCGGTCACCACACCCGCGACGGCATTACGGCGACTTTTCCGGGAACGGTTTTCCTTGTTCCAGGCAAAGTAGGAACCGCTTGGCGGATATTTTTCCAGGAAGGTTTTCACGCCGGTAAAGACCGAGTGGGCGACATCCTGCTGATGATCGGCGCTGGTCAGCAGGCGTTCTTCGTCAGGATTGGAAATGAAGCCGGTTTCGACCAGCACCGAAATCATGCCCGGTTCCTTCAGCACCGCGAATCCTGCCTGTTCAACACGATGCGAGTGCAGTTTCCCGAGGTTATCCAGTCGTCCCAGAATGGCGCTGCCCATCTGCAAGCTGTGCGACAATGACCCTTCCACCACCATGTCGGCCAGCACGGAAGCAAGCATGCTGTCACCGCTTTCCGGCATGTAGACGCCGCCCACCTGGTCGGCCTTGTTTTCATGATCGGCCAGCGCGGCGGCAAAACGGGAAGTTGCGGTATTCGCGCCCTTGCGGGACAAGGCGAATACTGACGCGCCCCGCGCCAGCGGCGAGGGGGCGGAGTCGGCGTGGATACTGATGAAGATATCCGCCTTGTAACGATTACGGGCAATCTTGCGCCGTTCCTGCAAGGGAATGAAGTAATCACCATCACGGGTCAGATAAGCACGGAATCCGGGGGTCTTGCGAAAGTGTTCCGCCAGACGGCGGGCAATCGCCAGGGTGACATGCTTCTCGTGATTACCGGCCGCGCCGATGGCGCCAGGATCTTCACCGCCGTGCCCGGCATCAATCGCCACAATCACGGGGCGACCGCGATTCTCAGCGGTGTCCGCGACAAGCTCCTCGGGTTCCGGGCCGGCGGCCGGTTCCAGGGTTACCTTGTCAAACAGGTCAATGACCAGACGTGGGCCGTACTTGTCATTGGCAGGCAGGACGAACACCTGAGGCCGCACGCTGCCGGTGAGGTTGATGACCAGACGCTTGCGGTTCCCGTTGCCCTGGAACAACACTTCATGCACCAGGCCTACATTAGCAGGTAGCAGGGGCATGGCTACCCCGAGTTCGGCATTTTCCAGTTCGATGACCAGTTGGCGGTCATCCTGACTGACCACGGAATAACGAACCGGCTCGCTCAGGTCGAGAACCAGACGGGTATTGTCCGGAGCGCGCCAGGAACGGACGCCGGTAATGGTCGCAGCCAGCGCGTTCAGGGTGCAGAGGCCAAGCAATAGCGGGGGCAACAGTCGAAGAAATCTCATGCAGGCAATCGGGCCAGAGCGGCCTGTCCACGGTTGGTTAATGCGGTGAATGTTAGACGACGCCCTTCCGGAACAACAGTGATCGCCAGCTCAATATCGGGCCGGGGCAGCAACCCTTGCCCTTTTTCCGGCCATTCCACCAGCAACAGGGCGTCCTGCGTGAAGTAATCGCGGATACCCATCAGCTCCAGTTCCTCGGGATCCTGCAAACGGTAGAGGTCTAAATGGTAGACAGGCCCGCCGGGCAGCTCGTAGGG
The DNA here is from genome assembly GCA_036273075.1 of Fluviicoccus sp. Classification (GTDB taxonomy): domain Bacteria; phylum Pseudomonadota; class Gammaproteobacteria; order Pseudomonadales; family Moraxellaceae; genus Fluviicoccus. The sequence goes on from DASUIL010000140.1 coordinate 2,321, forward strand.
TTCGACCAGGGTATAGGTCGGGCTTTTCACCGAACCGTTGTGGCCGCGTCCGCGGATCAGGCCACGGCTGAAAGTCGTCTTCCCGGCGCCAAGGGTGCCATGAAGGTACACGACTCCGCCGCCGCCCAGGGCCTCGCCCAGCATGCGGCCCGAAGCTTCCATGGCGGCATCACCGGCTGCCATGACAATGCGTTCATTCATCGGTTCACCAACTCCCGGATATGCGGCAGCAAATCAGTCGCCAACAAACCGCGTTGCGCATGACCGGCGGCGGCGTCTCCGGCCAGGGCATGCACCAGCACCGCATCGCTGACGGTCTTGTGAGTCAGGCCGAACTGGGCGCACAGCCCGGCAATGACACCGGCCAGGATATCGCCCATGCCTGCGGCCGACATTCCGGGATTTCCCGCCGGGCAGAGGGCCATCTCATCACCCGACGCCACCAGCGAACCTGCTCCCTTCAACACCGCCACACCACCATACCGCTCGATAAGCTGCTTGGCTGCCTGCAAACGCATTTCCTGAATTCGCCCGGCATAAGTCTCCAGCAGCAGGCCGGCTTCACCCGGATGCGGCGTCAATACCCGGTTGTCGGATTTGAAGACCTCCTGAGAAAGCCAGAACAAGGCATCGGCGTCCACCACCATCGGTTTCTTCGATTCACGAACCTGCATCCACAAGCGCTGCCCCCAAGCCTGTCGTCCAAGCCCCGGCCCGATCACGATCAGGTCAGCTGCTTCCACCATGGAGTCAAGTTCAGTGGCATGACTGACACCACGCACCATAACTTCCGGGCATCGTGCCAGCAGCGCCGGAACATGGGCAGGATGCGTGGCGACCGATACCCGCCCGGCTCCGGCACGCAGGGCCGCCTCCGCCGTCATGATCGCCGCGCCGCCCATGCCTTCGTCGCCGCCAATCACCAGCACATGACCGAAGTTGCCCTTGTGGCTGTTGCGCTCGCGAACAGGGAACCGCAGGTCATCCTGTGTCAGGTAGTCGGCTACACCGCTGGCGGGATAGAAATGTGGTGTCAGCCGCAAATGCTTCAGTACCAAGCGGCCGGTATAACTGGCTCCTTCTCCGGTGAGCAGACCGGGTTTGTAGCCTATGAAAGTGACCGTCAGGGCGGCCCTGACGCCACAGCCCAGCACTGCGCCGCTGTCAGCATCAATGCCGGACGGGACATCAATGGCTACCACCGGCCGCCCGAGATGGTTCAGGGCGCCGATCATCGCGGCCATCACGCCAGATACCGGTGCATTCAGACCGGTGCCGAGCAAGGCATCCACATAGACATCCGCCGGACGCAGCTCGCCGTCCCACAGCACGGTGGTAACACCCGCCTTCTCGCACAGCGCAGCCATTGAGGCTGCATCCGGCGTTTTGGGCGGTGCAGTAAACTGGATAAGCACATTAAAGCCAGCCTCCTTGGCCAGCCGCGCCACCACATAGCCGTCACCGCCATTGTTGCCGGTCCCGCACAGCACCACCACTTTGCGAGCCTGGGGGTAATGCTGGCGCATCAGCATGAACACGGCGGACCCGGCGCGCTGCATCAGCGATTCGGAGGCTATCCCGCTGGCAAAGGCTTTCCGTTCGATTTCACGGATTTGCGCGGAACTGTAAACGTGTTTTTCCATGACGGACGCGCCTCTTGGTTTTATCTCACGATTATAATCACGCTTCACCCCGCTACCGAGCCCGCCATGGAAAAAATCCCGACCGCACCCGACGCCGATACCTTGGTGGTGCTCATCCGGCAATGGGGAGCCGAACTCGGATTCGGGCACGTGGGCATCAGCGGCCTGGATCTTGGCGATCACGGCGACCATCTGCAACGCTGGCTGGACAAGGGCTATCAGGGCGACATGTCTTGGATGGCCTCGCACGGTGAAAAGCGCTGGCGGCCGGAACTGCTGGTGCAAGGCGTACAAAGCATCATCAGCGTGCGGCTGGATTACCTGGTGGAGGCGCCCCGCCCCCGGCATGTGCCCCAAGAGCCGGCGACGGGCATCATTTCCCGCTATGCACGCGGCCGCGATTACCACAAGACACTGCGCAAGCGCCTGCAACAACTGGCCGACCGACTGCAGACCGTGGTCGAAGGCTCGGGGCACCGCGTCTTTGTCGACTCCGCGCCGGTGCTGGAGAGGGC
>DASUIL010000141.1:0-7013 GCA_036273075.1 Fluviicoccus sp.
GCCGGGATCAAGGACATTTTCGGCGCTCCCGTGGGCGACACGCTGACGCTGGCCGCCACCCCCGATGTGGAAATGCTGCCCGGTTTCAAGCAGGTCAAACCGCAGGTGTATGCCGGGCTGTTCCCGATCGACTCCAGCGATTTCGAGGCCTTCCGCGAAGCCCTGCAAAAACTGAAGCTGAACGATACCGCCCTTTTCTTCGAACCGGAATCCTCCGACGCCCTCGGCTTCGGCTTCCGATGCGGCTTCCTGGGCATGCTGCACATGGAAATCGTGCAGGAGCGCCTGGAGCGTGAGTACAACCTCGACCTGATTACCTCGGCGCCGACCGTGGTTTATGAGGCTGTGAGCCGGAATGGCGAACTGCTGTACATTGACAACCCTTCGAAAATGCCGGAAGGCGGCACGGTCGATGAGCTGCGCGAACCGATCGCCGAATGCCATATCCTGGTGCCGCAGGAGTATCTGGGCAACGTCATCAAGCTGTGCGAAGACCGTCGCGGTGTGCAGAAGGATATGAAATTCCTGGGCAACCAGGTGTCGTTGAGCTATGAAGTGCCAATGGCGGAAGTGGTCATGGACTTCTTCGACCGGTTGAAGTCCACTTCGCGCGGCTTTGCTTCGCTGGATTACAACTTCGTGCGTTTCGAGGCTTCCCGTCTGGTGAAGGTGGATGTGCTGATCAATGGTGACAAGGTTGATGCCCTGGCCATGATCTGTCACCTCAACGACGCCCGCCATCGCGGCCTTGCGCTGGTCGAAAAAATGAAGGAGCTGATTCCCCGCCAGATGTTCGATGTCGCGATCCAGGCTGCCATCGGCAGCCAGATCATCGCCCGTTCCACCGTCAAGGCCATGCGCAAGGACGTTCTCGCCAAGTGCTACGGCGGCGATGTTTCCCGCAAGAAGAAGCTGCTGGCCAAGCAAAAAGAGGGCAAGAAGCGCATGAAGCAGGTCGGCAGCGTCGAAATACCGCAAGAAGCCTTCCTGGCGGTGCTGAAGGTTGACCGGTAAATATTAACCCTACGGAATATGGCAATGACGATGCAGGATTTGTTGGCTCTATTGGTGGCGGCGCTGGCCCTCAGCCTGTTGGCGTGGGCTGTTGAGACTTTCTGGCTGCAGCCGCGCCGTCAGGAGGCGCTGATCGCAGGATACCGGGAAGGCCGTATTGACCAGGCTGGTCTGGCCGTGGCCCTGAAACATAACCCGGTACATGTGGAATACCTGCGCTGGGGCAGCGGCCTCAGCCTGATGGGCCTGCTGGGGTTGGCCATGCTGGGGCGGCTGGACCTGGATTTCTCGCTGGTCCTGGTCATTGCCACGCTGCTTTGCGGTATCGGTTGGGGACTGGATCTGATCCTGACCAGTCGTCGTCGTTTGCGCCATGCAACGGAGCTGGCCCCTGACGGCGGTCCGTTGGCGGAATCGCTGCGGGCCGAGCCGGTTCTCGTGGAGTATGCCCACTCTTTCTTCCCGGTGCTGGCGGTGGTGTTGGTGCTCCGGTCCTTCCTGCTGGAACCGTTTACCATTCCCTCCGGCTCCATGTTGCCAACCCTGGAAGTCGGTGACTATATTCTGGTTAACAAGTACGCCTACGGCCTGCGCTTGCCGGTAGCGGGTATCGAATTTGTCCCGGTTGGAAAGCCGGAGCGCGGCGATGTCATGGTTTTCCGATTCCCGCCAAAGCCGACCATGAACTTCATCAAGCGTGTTGTCGGCCTGCCGGGTGACCGCATCCGCACGATGGAAAACGGTGATCTGTACGTGAATGATCAGCTGGTTTCCCGTGTCCTTGTGCGTCAGGAGCCGGAGGTGGATCCGTGGGAACAGTATTTTGAGGAAAACCTCGGAGGCGTCAAGCACGCTACCCGTCAGGAAATGGGAACAGAATCCCGGCGCAAACTGGTTGATCTGGTGGTGCCGGAAGGGCACTATTTCATGATGGGGGACAACCGGGACAACAGTAACGACAGTCGCTACTGGGGCACGGTTCCGGACCGCATGATTGTCGGTAAGGCCGTGTATATCTGGGTGCATAAAGACCCTGGCCTGCATGCGCCGACTTTCAGCCGTAATGGTGCGGTTAAATAACGATAACAGTGGGGTAGACACAATGCGCAGGTTTCAGGGCGGTATTTCATATTGGGGGGTCGTTGTTGCCATCAGCTTCCTTGCCTTCGTTCTAAAAGCCGTGGTAGTCATCGGGCCGATGTACATGGACTACATGACGCTTGACAAGATGATATCGGGCATGTTCAAGGAAGCGGATGTAGACGGCAAGACCATCGAAAGCTTCCGCAGCGGCATCAGCAGCCGCATGGATATGAACAACATCCGAGATCGCAAGATTGACGATATCATGACCATCCGTCGTGAAGGAAATGCCTTTGTCATCGTATTGGACTACGAGGATCGCAAGCAGATTGCCGGTAATCTCGACGTCGTTACGCACTTCCGCAAAGTGTATTCGTCTGAAAATCCTGACGGCATCAAGGATGATGAAGCAGCGGATTCCGGTAAGTAATGACTGACTACCAGCGACTGTGCCGTAATCTGGGTTATGAATTCTCCGATCCCGGATTGCTGGAACTGGCGCTGACGCATCGTAGTGTCAGCGGCAACCACAATAATGAACGTCTGGAATTCCTGGGTGACTCCGTTTTGGGCATGCTCGTTGCAGAGTATCTCTTCCGGCAATTTCCCCGTGAAAAGGAAGGAAGGCTAACCCGGCTAAGGGCCAGCCTGGTCAACCAGGAGATGTTGGCGAGGTTGGCTCGAGAACTGCATCTGGGGGACTTTCTGCGCCTTGGGTCGGGCGAACTCAAAAGTGGCGGCTTCCGCCGAGATTCCATCCTTGCTGACGCCTTTGAGGCCATTCTCGGCGCGGTCTTCCTCGATTCCGGCAATCTGGATACTTGCCGGGTGCATCTGTACCGATGGTACGGCGATCATCTGGCCGAGGTGGACGCGGCATCGCCGGCCAAGGACCCAAAAAGTCGCCTGCAGGAGTATCTGCAGGCCCATCATCGCGAACTCCCTGTCTATCAGGTTCTGGAAGTATCAGGCGCCGATCACAACCAGCATTTCCGGGTTTCCTGCGAAGTCGATGGCGGCGGCCGGGTCGAGGGGGAGGGAGTTTCACGCCGTTATGCCGAGCAGGCGGCGGCGGTCATTATGCTTAAACAGCTGGGAATAGAGACATGAGTGACGTTATCGACAGTTTCTTTGGCGGCGGAGCCGGAGATATTGATCCCGAGTTCCGCTGCGGTTTCGTGGCGATTGTCGGCCGCCCGAACGTCGGTAAGTCGACCCTGCTCAATCATTTGCTCGGGCAAAAGCTTTCGATTACCTCGCGTAAGCCGCAGACCACCCGGCACAAGATCCTCGGCATCGTGACTGAAGGCAAGGTTCAGGCCGTTTACGTTGATACCCCGGGGATGCACAAGAAAGAACCCCGGGCAATCAACCGCTACATGAACAAGGCTGCCGAGTCGGCGCTCAAGGACATCGATCTGGTGTTGTTCGTGGTCGACGGTCTGAAATGGACGCCTGACGATGAGCTGGTGCTGGAAAAACTGCAGCGGGTAGACGCGCCGGTCGTGTTGCTGATCAACAAGGTGGATACCGTGGCGGACAAGGACAAGTTGCTGCCGCATATTGCGGCGCTGAGCGCCAAGCTGCGGTTTTCCGAGGTCGTGCCGGTTTCCGCCCTGCGCGGGCATAACCTGCCCGCCTTGCACGAGCTGGTCAGCCGCTACCTGCCTTCCGCTCCGCCCCTATATGCCGAAGACCAGATTACCGACCGCTCACAGCGATTTCTGGCAGCCGAACTGATTCGTGAGAAGGTCATGCGTCAGCTGGGTGATGAAATTCCCTACGATCTCACGGTACAGATCGAGAGTTTCAAGGAGGACGGCAACCTGTTGCGCATTGATACCAACATTTATGTCGAGCGTCCGGGCCAGAAAGCCATTGTGATTGGGGAGGGCGGCCAGCGTTTGAAGCTGATCGGCAAGGAAGCGCGCATCGACATGGAGAAGCTGTTCGAGCGCAAGGTCATGCTGACGCTGTGGGTCAAGATCAAGGGCGGGTGGTCCGATGATGAGCGTGCCCTGAAGAGTCTGGGTTACAGCGACATATGACCCCCGGAGGCGAGCAGTGCCACGCGTTCGTGCTGCATATGCGGCCTTATCGAGAGCGCAGCCGTCTCGTGGAGTTGTGGACCCTGGAGCAGGGGCGGGTCAGCGCGGTGGGCAAGCCTTCCGTGCCGTTGTTCCAGCCGTGCCTTGCATCCTGGCGAGGCCGAGCATCACTGAAGACCCTGACGCAGTGCGAGCAGGCGGGAATGCCGGTCTTCCTGACGGGTGAAGCGCTGTTCGCGGGCTTCTACCTCAATGAGTTGCTGGTGCGCCTGTTGCCGCCCGACGAGTCATTCCCCGAACTTTTTGCAGCTTATACCGGCCTGTTGTCCCAGCTGGGATCACGTGACCAGCTTGAACCGGGTTTGCGGGAGTTCGAGAAAAAATTGCTGTGCGCCATGGGGTATGGCATTTCCTTCCATGTGGATGAAGCCGGACTCCCCTTGTCCGATACGCATTATTACCGTTTTGAACCCGGAATCGGGTTTGTTCCCTCGGCAGCAGGCTGGCCGGCGACTATCCTGAAAGCGATAGCCGCCGCCGAATACGGCTTGCCCGAGGTCCGGCGCGCCGCGCGCCAGATCATGAGGCTGGCGATTGGCGAGCACTTGGGGGACAAGCCGCTCAAAAGTCGGGAATTGTGGATGAGGAATCAACATGAGCATTCTGCTGGGCGTTAATATCGATCATGTGGCCACGCTGCGCCAAGCGCGCGGTACCCGTTATCCTGAGCCGCTGCATGCCGCATTACTGGCGGAAGAGGCCGGAGCCGACGGGATTACCCTGCACCTGCGCGAAGATCGCCGTCATATACAGGAACGTGACGTCAGTCTGCTGAAAGAAATGCTGCAGACGCGGATGAATCTTGAAATCGCGGTGACGGATGAAATGCTGGCGTTTGCCGAGTCCGTGCGTCCGGAGCATGTCTGCCTTGTTCCGGAGCGGCGTGAGGAGCTGACTACCGAGGGCGGGCTGGATGTCGTTGGACAACTGGATAAGATCAGCCGCGCCTGTGAGCGTCTGGCCGCCGCCGGAATGGATGTTTCGCTGTTCATCGATCCGGATCCTGCCCAGATTGATGCGGCAATTGCGTGTGGAGCGCCCACTATTGAACTGCATACCGGCGCCTATGCCGAAGCTGCCGGACAGCGACAAGCAGTGGAGCTGCGGCGGATTGAGGATGCCGTGCGTCATGCGCGCGGCCGTGTCGTAGTTAACGCCGGGCATGGCCTGCATTATCACAATGCCGACGCCATTGCCCGCATACCGGAAATCCACGAACTGAACATCGGTCATGCCATTGTCGCGCATGCCCTGTTCGTCGGCTTCAAGGAAGCGGTTCGTGAGATGAAGCAGTTAATCCTGCGCGCCCGTTCCGGGAGTTAGCTGGTCTGCGCGTTGCCAAGGCCTATCAAGAAGAAGGGTAAACCCATGTTTGACAAGAAGATGCCTGAAGCTTGGCGGGTCCTGCGTATCCAGTCGGAAATCGTTGACGGGATCGAGCACCTGATCCGCATCGAGCATGCCGTCAATATTTTCGGCAGCGCCCGGCTGCCGCCGGAGTCACCGTACTATCAGGCTGCCGAGGAGTTGGGCGCCCGGCTGTCACGGGTAGGGCTGACGGTGATCACCGGCGGCGGCCCCGGCATCATGGAGGCGGGCAACAAGGGGGCGCAGCATCAGGGGGCCTTGTCGGTGGGGCTCAACATCACCCTGCCGTGCGAACAGCGCGCCAATCCGTACCAGGATATCAGTCTCAGCTTCCGTTATTTCTTTGTCCGTAAATTCCTGTTCTTCAAGCATGCCATCGCTTTTGCCATTTTTCCCGGCGGCTACGGTACGCTGGATGAAATGTTCGAGGCGCTGACGCTGGTTCAGACCGGCAAAAGTGATCCCTTTCCGATCGTGCTGGTCGGGCGTTCCTACTGGTCGGGATTGCTGGCGTGGATGGAGCAGACCATGCTGGCCCAGGGCTGCATTGACGCAGCCGACCTTCGTCTGATCTCGCTGGTGGATACCGCGGAAGAGGCGGCGACCATAATCATCGAGCATTACCATCGGCATGTCAGCATGCAGGCGGGAACCTGATGGAAATCCGGGTGTCCATCGCGCGGCAGGAGTTGCGCTTGCTGGATGACCAAGGTCGCGAGCTTGGCTGCTGGCCGGTTTCGACTGCAGCTAACGGCGCCGGTGAGCTCTCGGGCAGTTATCAGACCCCGCGCGGTCGTCACATCGTTCGCGCCCGCATCGGTGACGGGCAGCCTTTGAATGCCGTTTTCCGCGCCCGTCGGCCCACCGGTGAGATTTATAGCCCGGATCTGGCCGAGGCATTTCCGGGCCGGGACTGGGTCCTGACCCGCATCCTGTGGTTATCGGGATGTGAGCCGGGTTGGAACCGTCTTGGAAATCGCGACACCATGCGCCGCTATATTTACATCCATGGTACTCCGGATAGCGAACCGATGGGCGTGCCACGCTCCCATGGCTGCATTCGCATGAGGAATGATGATTTGCTGGTGCTGTTTGATCAGGTGCCGGTCTATACCCCGGTCCTGATAGAGGAGTGATTTCACTTTTGATCAGGGAATGATCGCCTTCTCCACGGGGTGCGGCGTAGAGTTGTTCGTTGCTTGATCGATTTGCAGAGTGGCGGATGGTTTTGTTTATATTTGGGTTTTTTTTTGGGCGATTGAAACATCTTTCTTAAATATTGTTTTGACAACGCCCGGAAACAATCTATAATGCCCCCACACCGAAACGATGCGGGTGCTTAGCTCAGCTGGGAGAGCATCGCCCTTACAAGGCGAGGGTCGTGGGTTCGATCCCCTCAGCACCCACCAGCTTATTACGCATCGTTCTACCTGATTCGCA